>NZ_JBHXAW010000517.1:0-1000 GCF_042726645.1 Isoptericola sp. NPDC060257 | reverse complement strand
GGTCGGTGCGGCCCTCGAGGGCCGCCGCCTTCTCGACCGTCTCGGCGGTGCCGAGCTCGAGGATCGCCAGGACGAGCTCCGTCTTCGTGGCGAAGTAGTGGAAGAACGTCCCCGACCCGATCCCCGCCTCGCGGCAGATCGCCGCGGTCGTCGCGCCCTCGTAGCCGCGCTCGGCCAGCACCGTCAGCCCGGCCGCGACGATCTGCAGGCGGCGCGCCTCGTGGCGCTCCGGGTCAACCCTGCGCGCCACGGGCGTCCTTCATGGGCACGACGCCGAGCCGCCGCACCTGCAGCCGGTCCTCGCGGACGCGCGCGGCGAGCCCGTGGGCGGCGAGCGCCCCGTCGACCTCGGCGACGGCCGCGGCGTCCTTGCGCTCGGCGAGCCACCGGCGCAGCAGGGCGTGCTCCTCGGCCGAGAACCCGGGCCGGCCGTCCATCCACCGCTCGTACGCGTGCTCGTGCGGGTCGGTGTCACGCCACGGCCAGCCGTGCGCCTCGAACGCGGCCTGGAGCTCGTCGCGCCGCAGCGTGTCCGCGTCCAGCCGTTCCCGCGGGGCGCCGGCCGCCCCGAGGAGGACGACGTACCGGCCGTCGCGGAAGACGTCGGCGACGTCGGTCCGCTCCACCCAGCCCTCCCGGCCGTCGGTGCGGTGCTCCAGGTGGTCGTCGGCGACCGTCAGCCGCAGCGCCTCCCCGACCGTGCTGAGCGCCAGGACGACGCCGGCGACGACGCCCAGCCCGCCGAGGATCGGCACCGACCACGCGAGGGGCAGTCCCGCGAGGAGCTCGACGGGGCCGAGGCTCGGCAGCGGGGTGCCCTCCAGGAACCCGTGCAGCCAGCGGGCGAGCGGCGGGAGCGCGAACCCCAGCACGACGCCGAGGGCGACGGTCGCGAGCAGCACGAGCGGCGGCACCCAGCGGGGCTGGCGCACCTCGGACGGGGTCAGGGTCGGCACGCCGACAATTGTTGGAGCATGCACTCCAATAATGCAACCCGGCC
>NZ_JBHXAW010000516.1:0-1028 GCF_042726645.1 Isoptericola sp. NPDC060257 | reverse complement strand
TGTGGAGAAGCTGCTCTCGGAGGGCTTCCTTCGCGGAGCTGCTGCGCGCCGAGCTCGACGCGCGCGCCGCCACCACCGGGGAGGACTACCTCATCACCGGCTTCGCCCCGGCGTCGTGGGCGGGCCGCACCGAGGGCGGGTGGGTCGACCCGCGGCTCGCCGCCGTCGTCGACTTCCTCAACATCCAGGGCTACGACTACGTGGGGCCGTGGCAGGCGGGCAGCACCGGCCACCAGGGCAACCTGCACGAGTACCCGTCGTACGGGGACCCGAGCCAGTCGGCCAACTGGGGCCTCGCCGCCGACGGACTCATGAACGCCTACAAGAACGCCGGGTACCGCGGCGACCAGCTCGTGCTCGGCCTGGCCGCGTACGGGTACGGGTGGAAGGGCGTCGACGACCCGACGCCCGGCGCGCCCGCCAGCGGCGGCTCGCTGCCGTTCACGTACTCCGCGCAGCTGCAGGACCGGTTCGCCGAGGGCGGCTTCACCGAGCACTTCGACGAGCAGGCCGGGCAGAGCTACTACTACAACGGCGACGAGTGGTGGACGCTCGACACCCCGCGCTCCGTGACCGCCAAGGCCGAGTGGCTCGCCGAGAACGGCTTCGGCGGCGCCTACCTGTGGGACATCGCCGGCGACGCCGACCGCGACCTCAGCTCCGCGCTGGTGCGCACCTTCCAGGCCGCGACGCCCGGCCCCCTCGTCGAGGGCGACGGCGCCGCCCCCTGGTACCCGACGGGCGTCTACCGGACCGGCGACGTCGTCTCGCACGACGGCGTCGAGTACGCCGCGAAATGGTGGACGCGCGGCGTCGCGCCCGACTCGGTGGCGGCAACGAAGGACCCGTGGAAGGTCGTCGGCGAGCACGGCGACCACCCCGTCGTCTCCGATGACTGCGGTCCGGCGTTCGACGCGGCCAAGACGTACTCCACCGGCGACGTCGTCTCCCGGGCCGGCGTGAACCACACCGCCCAGTGGTGGACCCGCGGCGAGCTGCCCGGCAGCGACGTCAAGGGTTCCTGGGAC
>NZ_JBHXAW010000515.1:0-1034 GCF_042726645.1 Isoptericola sp. NPDC060257 | reverse complement strand
CCCAGTAAACGGCGGTGGTAACTATAACCATCCTAAGGTAGCGAAATTCCTTGTCGGGTAAGTTCCGACCTGCACGAATGGCGTAACGACTTCTCGACTGTCTCAACCATAGGCCCGGTGAAATTGCACTACGAGTAAAGATGCTCGTTTCGCGCAGCAGGACGGAAAGACCCCGGGACCTTTACTACAGTTTGATATTGGTGTTCGGTTCGGCTTGTGTAGGATAGGTGGGAGACTGTGAAGCATGCACGCCAGTGTTTGTGGAGTCGTCGTTGAAATACCACTCTGGTCGTGCTGGATGTCTAACCTGGGTCCGTGATCCGGATCAGGGACAGTGTCTGATGGGTAGTTTAACTGGGGCGGTTGCCTCCTAAAGAGTAACGGAGGCGCCCAAAGGTTCCCTCAGCCTGGTTGGTAATCAGGTGTTGAGTGTAAGTGCACAAGGGAGCTTGACTGTGAGACCGACGGGTCGAGCAGGGACGAAAGTCGGGACTAGTGATCCGGCGGTGGCTTGTGGAAGCGCCGTCGCTCAACGGATAAAAGGTACCCCGGGGATAACAGGCTGATCTTCCCCAAGAGTCCATATCGACGGGATGGTTTGGCACCTCGATGTCGGCTCGTCGCATCCTGGGGCTGGAGTCGGTCCCAAGGGTTGGGCTGTTCGCCCATTAAAGCGGTACGCGAGCTGGGTTTAGAACGTCGTGAGACAGTTCGGTCCCTATCCTCTGTGCGCGTAGGAATATTGAGAAGGGCTGTCCCTAGTACGAGAGGACCGGGACGGACGAACCTCTGGTGTGCCAGTTGTTCTGCCAAGGGCATGGCTGGTTGGCTACGTTCGGGAGGGATAACCGCTGAAAGCATCTAAGCGGGAAGCCTGCTTCGAGATGAGTATTCCCACCTCCTTGAGAGGGTAAGGCTCCCAGTAGACGACTGGGTTGATAGGCCAGATGTGGAAGCCCGGTAACGGGTGGAGCTGACTGGTACTAATAGGCCGAGGGCTTGTCCTCAGTTGCTCGCGTCCACTGTGTTAGTTC
>NZ_JBHXAW010000514.1:0-1085 GCF_042726645.1 Isoptericola sp. NPDC060257 | reverse complement strand
CGACCTTCAGTGGGTCGATCTCACGACGGGTACCTCGATCTGGTGTGGTTGTCCACAGACGCCGCTTCGTGCACGAGCCATTTCTGACACGCTCCCTCGCCATGACGACACCGCCTGCACGCCCGGGCGACCGCCGAGGGCTTGCCGCTCCGGTCGTCCCACCCGCCACCCGGTTCAGCGAGGGCCGACGCAGCGAGATCGCGGTCGAGGTCTCGCGCGGCAGGCTCGAACGGGTGCGCAAGGGCGTCTACCTGGCGCCGGTCGACGCCGACGGGCCCGCTCGTACCAGGCGGGCCGAGGTCCTGCGACAGGTCCGCGCCGTCGAGGCTCGGCTCTCGACGACGTTCTGGTACTCCCATGCGACGGCGGCCGTGCTGCACGGATGCAAGACAGTCCGGTTGTCCTCCGCGGTCCACGTCACTCAGCTGCGAGCACCCAACGCCGACCAGGCGCGCGAGCGCGACCTCCGCCGCCACTGGACCGCCCTTCCTGAACGCGACCGAACCGCCGTCGACGGCTTGCCCGTCACCACACTCGAGCGGACGGTGGTCGACTGCGCGCGGACGCTCGCCTCCGACCAGGCCCTGGTGATCGCCGACTCCGCGCTTCGGGGCGACGCGGACCCCGCGCTGATCCGGACGATCCTCGCGGAGTCCGTCGGCGGGCGAGGGGTTCGCCGGGCCCGCGAGGTCGTCGGTCTTGCAGATCCCCGTGCGGAGTCCGCCGGTGAGTCACTTCTCCGTTGGATCATGCACGACGCCGGCCTGCCCGCCGCAGAGGTGGGGTATGCCGTCACGACCCGGCGCGGCGACGCGTGGCTCGACCTGGCGTGGCCGGACCGTCGGGTCGCGCTGGAGTTCGATGGCGCCGTGAAGTACTCCGGGGGCGAGTACGGCGACCCCGCTCGGCGCCTCTTCGAAGAGAAGCTCAGGCAGGACGCGCTGGAGGAGAACGGATGGCTCGTCATCCGCGTCGTCTGGGAGGACCTGCAACGCCCGGAGGCTCTCGTCGCCCGCATCCGGTCCGCGTTGCGGTCGCGGGCACCGAGATCGAGGTAGCCGTCGTGAGATCGACCCACCGAAGGT
>NZ_JBHXAW010000513.1:0-1109 GCF_042726645.1 Isoptericola sp. NPDC060257 | reverse complement strand
GGCGTCAGTCGCCGATCAGTTACCCGTGAGCTTCTCGCGGAGCGCGGCGAGCGCCTCGTCCGAGGCGAGCGTGCCCGCGGCCTCCTGCGCCGGCGGGGCCGACGAGTAGGACGAGGACGAGCTGCTCGAGCTGCCGCTCGGGACAGCGTCGTTGACGGCCGCGTCGGCGTCCGCCGCGATGGCCGCACGGACCTGCTCGCGGTGCGACTCCCAGCGGGCGTGCGCCTTGGCGTACTCCGCCTCCCAGGCCTCGCGCTGCGTCTCGAAGCCCTCGAGCCACTCGTTGGTCTCCGGGTCGAAGCCCTCGGGGTACTTGTACTCGCCGTTCTCGTCGTACTCGGCAGCCATGCCGTAGAGCGCGGGGTCGAAGTCCTCGGACTCCGGGTCCATGCCCTCGTTGGCCTGCTTGAGCGACAGCGAGATGCGGCGACGCTCGAGGTCGATGTCGATGACCTTGACGAACACCTCGGCACCGACGCTGACGACCTGCTCGGGCAGCTCGACGTGGCGGACGGCCAGCTCGGAGATGTGCACCAGGCCCTCGATGCCGTCCTCGACGCGGACGAACGCACCGAACGGCACGAGCTTCGTGACCTTGCCGGGCACGACCTGGCCGATGGCGTGCGTGCGGGCGAAGGTCTGCCACGGGTCCTCCTGCGTCGCCTTCAGCGACAGGGAGACGCGCTCGCGGTCGTGGTCGACGTCGAGCACCTCGACGGTGACCTCCTGGCCCACCTCGACGACCTCGGACGGGTGGTCGATGTGCTTCCAGGACAGCTCGGAGACGTGCACCAGGCCGTCGACGCCGCCCAGGTCCACGAACGCACCGAAGTTGACGATCGAGGAGACGACACCGGGGCGCACCTGGCCCTTCTGCAGCGTCTGCAGGAAGGTGGAGCGGACCTCGGACTGCGTCTGCTCGAGCCAGGCACGGCGCGACAGGACCACGTTGTTGCGGTTCTTGTCGAGCTCGATGATCTTGGCCTCGATCTCCTTGCCGACGTACGGCGCGAGGTCGCGGACGCGACGCATCTCCACGAGGGAGGCGGGGAGGAAGCCACGAAGACCGATGTCGAGGATGAGGCCGCCCTTGACGACCTCGATGACGG
>NZ_JBHXAW010000512.1:0-1123 GCF_042726645.1 Isoptericola sp. NPDC060257 | reverse complement strand
CACCGCCCCTGCGGCGTCCCGGGTGGCGAGGCGCGCGGCGCGGGCCTGCCGGGTGCCGTCGGCCGTGAGGATGACCAGCGCCACCCACACGAGCACGAACCCGGCCCAGCGGGTGGGCGGCATGTGCTCGCCGAAGACCAGCAGGCCCAGCAGGAACTGCAGCACCGGGGTCAGGTACTGCAGCATCCCGACCACGGACAGCGGGAGCCGGCGCGCGGCGGCCGAGAAGAGCAGCAGGGGCAGCCCGGTGATGACGCCGCACGCGGCGAGCAGGAGCGCGTGCCCCGCGCCCTCCGTCGTAAACGTGCCGACGCCCGTGGCGCCGAGCACCACGAGGTACGCCAGGGCGAACGGGGTCGCCACGGCCGTCTCCGCGGCAAGCCCGGGCAACGCGCCGACGTCGCGCCCCACCCGGTTCTTCACCAGGGAGTAGAGCCCGAAGGCGCCCGCGAGGACGAGCGCGATCCACGGAAGGCCGCCGACCCCGGTGGAGATCACCACGACGGCCGCGGCGCCGAACCCGAGCGCCACCCACTGGGCCGCCCGCAGGCGCTCGCGCAGCACGAGCACGCCGAGGAGCACGGTCAGCAGCGGGTTGATGAAGTACCCGAGGGCGGCGTCCAGCACGTGGCCGGAGAGCACCGCGTACACGTACGTGGTCCAGTTCGCGATGATCAGCACGGACGCGACGGCGAGCGCGCCCATGACGCGGCCGTTGCGCAGGACGGCGACGAACGACCCGAACGTGCGCGTGACGAGCAGGAGCACCACGCAGAACACGAGGCTCCACACCACGCGGTGGGCGATGATCTCGACGGGGCCGGTGGGCTCGAGCAGCGGGAAGAACAGGGGCATCGCGCCCCAGAGGACGAACGCCGAGAGGCCGAGCGGCAGCCCCCAGCGGTCGGGGGAGGAGGGGGACGTCACCGCCTCAATGTAGGGCCCGGGGGACCGTGCGGGCGGTCGTGACGCGGGCCACGGCGAGACGATTTCCGCCGGGACCCTCCGGGGCGTTATGGTTCTACCCGCGAGCTCGTCCGCGAGCCCGCACGGCAGGTTGCCCGAGCGGCCAAAGGGATCTGACTGTAAATCAGACGGCTCAGCCTTCGGGGGTTCGAATCCC
>NZ_JBHXAW010000511.1:0-1195 GCF_042726645.1 Isoptericola sp. NPDC060257 | reverse complement strand
CAGCAGCGGCGACGCCTGCCCGGGCAGCGCACGCCGATGCCCGCGGGCGAGGTCGCGGCGTTCGAGCAGGAGTCGCGCTCGCTCGCCGACCCGCTGTCGGTCGCGCGCCTCGACGTCGCCCTGCGGGCCCTGGCCCGGCAGTGCGCGGACGCCCGGCGCCCGCTGCCCGCGCTGCGCGCCGTCCGGCTCGGCGAGACGACGGTGGACCTCTACCTCGCCGCCCCGGGCGCGCTCGCCGCCCCGTGGGCGGCGGACCCGACGGGCACCGTGTGGTCCCTCGACCGGGCGGGCGTGCGGCGCCTCGAGGAGTCGTACGGCGAGAGCCTCGCCGCGGTCCCCGCGCCCTACCCGGCGCTGGTGACGCTCGGCCACGACGAGGGCCCGTCCCACGTGCTGCTCAACCTCGAGACGGTGGGGACCCTCGCCGTGACGGGCGCCGCGCAGGACGCCGGCGAGGTGGTCGCGGCGCTCGTCGTCGAGCTGGCCACCTCCGCCTGGGCGGACGACCTGCAGGTCGACGTCGTCGGCGTGCCGGGCGACCCGTTCGCGGACGCCCTCGTGGGGCTGGAGGAGACGCTGCGCACCGGTCGCGTCCGCCGGCACGACTCCGTCGCCGCCCTGCGCCAGGAGCTGTCCCGGCGTGCGGAGCTGGACCGGCGGGCGCTGGCGCGGTCCGGGGCGACGAGCGTCGGCGCGGCCCGCGCCGCCGGGCTCGCGCGCGACACCTGGAGCCCGGAGATCGTCGTGCTCGGCGCGCCCGTGCCCGAGCCCGAGCGCGCCCGCCTCGCGGCCCTGGTCGACGACGGTCCTCGGATCGCCCTCGCGAGCATCGTGCACGGGGCCGCGCCGTCCGCCCTGGGCGGCGAGCCCGGCTGGAGCCTCCAGGTCGGGCCGGGGGCGGCGCGGGCGCAGCTCGCGCCCGCCGGCATGGGGCTCCGCCCGCAGCGGCTCTCCGCGGACCAGGAGGCGCAGCTGCGGCAGCTGGTCGCGCTCGCGGGCGCCGAGCTCGCCGGCGACCCGACGCACGTGCGGGAACCGTCGCTCGCCGAGGTGGAGGCGATCGTCCCGGTCGACGACGTCGCGGCGGACGGCGATCCCGACGCCACCGACTACGACCTGACGCACGTCGCGACGCGCGACCCGGCCGGCGCGTCTCCGCGGGTCCGCGTGCTCGGCGCCGTGTCCCTGGAGGGCG
>NZ_JBHXAW010000510.1:0-1198 GCF_042726645.1 Isoptericola sp. NPDC060257 | reverse complement strand
GGGCCCGCCCCTCACGGGGTCGGGCCCGTCGTCGTCTCCGCGGTGCTGGCTCCGGGTGCTGACGTCAGGCGCCGGCGTCAGGTCCCGGTGACCTGCCAGACGGACACGTGACGCTCGCTGTCGGCGGTGAAGGGCGTGCGGTCCCAGTCCTCCCAGCGGTGCACCAGGCGCATCCCGGCGATCCGCGCCATGAGGTCCAGCTCGGCCGGCCAGACGTACCGGAACGGCAGCCACCGGAACCGGCCCGAGCCGTCCCGGCCGACGGTCACGTGGTTCGACGTGAACCGCTGGGTGACCACGTCGATCCTGTCGAAGCCCACGTACCCGCCGCCGGCGTCGTCGGGCGCGACCGTGAACGGCACGGTGTCCTGCCCGGGCGGCATGCGCCGCAGGGGCGGCACCCCGACCTCGACGACGAAGTGCCCGCCGGGGCGCAGGTGCGCCGCCGCGGTCCGGAAGCAGTCCACCTGGCCGTCCTGCGTCGTGACGTTGCCGATGGTGTTGAAGACGAGGTACGCGACGGCGAACTCGCCCGGCACGCGGGTGCTCGTCATGTCGCCGATCGTCACCTCGACAAGCTCGCCGCCGGGTTTGTCCGCGACGCGCGCCGCCATGGCCCGGGACAGCTCGATGCCGTGCACGGGGACGCCGCGGCGCGCGAGAGGTGCGGCGACGCGGCCGGTGCCGACGGCGAGCTCGAGGGCGGCGCCGTCGCCCGCGAGGCCGGCGAGCAGGTCGACCGTGCGTCCGACGACCGCCGGGTCGAACTCGTCGTCGGTCGAGGAGTCGTAGGAGGAGGCGACGCTCTCGGGGAACCACCCGTCCTCGATGGCGTCCGGGATGGCGTCCGGGATGGCGTCCGGGGTCGTCCTAGGGTCAGTCGGCATGCACCGACCGTAGGCCGCGGCGCACGAGCCGCAGGAGTCTTTTCCGTGCAGGCGTGCGACCTGCGACGATGTCGTGACCCGAATGCCGCTTTCCTCCCGGTCGGACGGCGATCGGTGCGGCGCTACGGATTGCCGCCTCCGCAGGTCGTGGCTACTTTCGAGGGAGCAGTTCTGGCCCAGGCCCGCATGATCGCGATGGAGCGGCAGCAGGCGGCCGAGACCGAACGGGCCGCCATCGCCCGTGAACTGCACGACATCGTCTCGCACTCGGTGTCGATGATCGCCGTCCAGGCCGAGAGCGCCACCTACAC
>NZ_JBHXAW010000509.1:0-1227 GCF_042726645.1 Isoptericola sp. NPDC060257 | reverse complement strand
CGGCAAGGAGACGGTCCAGAACCTCCTCGCCCTGCGGTTCGCGAACCAGATGTTCGAGCCGCTGTGGAACAGCAACTACGTCGACCACGTCCAGATCACGATGGCCGAGGACATCGGCATCGGCGGGCGCGCGAGCTACTACGACGGCATCGGCGCCGCCCGCGACGTGATCCAGAACCACCTGCTGCAGCTCCTGGCGCTCGTCGCCATGGAGGAGCCGGTCAACTTCGACGCCGATGCCCTGCGCGCCGAGAAGATCAAGGCGCTCTCCTCGGTGCGGCTCCCCCGCGACCTCGGGCGCCACACCGCCCGCGGTCAGTACGCCTCCGGGTGGCAGGGCGGCGAGAAGGTCGTCGGGTTCCTCGAGGAGGAGGGCTTCAACCCCGACTCCACGACCGAGACGTTCGCCGCGGTCAAGCTCGAGATCGACAACCGGCGCTGGGCGGGCGTGCCCTTCTACCTGCGCACGGGCAAGCGCCTGGGCCGCCGCGTCACCGAGGTGGCCGTCGTCTTCAAGAAGGCGCCCCACCTGCCGTTCGAGTCGTCCCTCACGTCCGACCTGGGCAACAACGCGCTGGTCATCCGCGTGCAGCCCGACGAGGGCGTCACCCTCCGGTTCGGCGCGAAGGTGCCCGGCACCGCGATGGAGGTCCGCGACGTCACGATGGACTTCGGCTACGGCCACTCGTTCACCGAGTCGTCCCCCGAGGCCTACGAGCGCCTCATCCTCGACGTCCTCCTCGGCGACCCGCCGCTCTTCCCGACGCGCGAGGAGGTCGAGCTCTCCTGGAAGATCCTCGACCCGGTGACCGCGTACTGGGCGGGCAAGGGCAAGCCGGAGCAGTACGCCTCGGGCACCTGGGGCCCGGAGTCCGCCGACAAGATGATGGCCCGCGACGGCCGCTCGTGGCGGCGCCCGTGACGCCCGCCCGCACCCCGGACGTCACCCCACGCGCCGCGGCGAGCCGCCCCCACCTGTGCCGCATCCACCGAGGAGAGCCCCGATGATCATCGACATGCCGGACACGACCACGAACGCGGTCGGCAAGCGGCTCGCCCACCTGCGCGACGAGGGCGGCGCCGTGGCGCTCGGCCGGGTGCTCACCCTCGTCGTCGTCGCGGAGGAGGCCGACATCGAGGACTCGGTGCGGGCGGCCAACCAGGCCAGCCACGAGCACCCGTGCCGGGTCGTCGTCGTCGCGCCGCTGGCGCAGCGCGACCGCTCCG
>NZ_JBHXAW010000508.1:0-1240 GCF_042726645.1 Isoptericola sp. NPDC060257 | reverse complement strand
GGGTGCCGCGCGTCCTCGACGCGGCGCCCGGGCTCGAGGCGGTGCGCCGCCGCGGCGACGACCGCTCCTACCTCTTCCTCCTCAACCACACCGGCGACGAGCAGAAGGTCGCCGCCGCCGGGCACGACCTGCTGTCCGGGGCGGAGGTCGGGCCCCTGACCACCGTGCCTGCCGGCGGCGCGCGCGTCCTGCGCGAGCCGCGCCGTCCGGCGTCCGGCTGAGCCACCTGCGACCCTGACCGGGTCGGCACCCAGCGAACTCCCTGCGAACCACGAAGGACTCCGCCATGACGCACCTCCCCACGACCTTCCGCGCCCTGCACCAGGGGTGGAGCCTGACCGCCGCGGAGCTCGCGGCCGACGCGCCCGACGGCGTGGCGCCGGCGCTCGCGGACGGGATCCCCGCCGTGGTGCCCGGCGAGGCGCACCTCGACCTCCACCGCGAAGGGCTGGTCGACGAGCCGTTCGACGGCGACAACGAGGCGGCGCAGCAGTGGATCGGCGACACGGCGTGGCGGTACGCGACGACGTTCGCGTGGCGGCCGGGCGACGCCGCGCGGCACGACCTCGTCGCCCTCGGCCTCGACACCGTGGCGACGGTGGAGCTCAACGGAGTGGAGCTCGGGCGAACCGAGAACATGTTCCGGTCCTTCCGCTGGGACGCCCGTGACGCGCTGCGCGAGGGCGACAACTCCCTCGTCGTCACGTTCGCCGCGCCCGTGCCCGAGGCGCTGGCCCGCGCCGAGCGCGACGGGGTGCTGCCGTCGACCAACCACCACGAGTACAACCAGCTGCGGAAGATGGCGTGCTCGTTCGGCTGGGACTGGGGGATCGACGTCGCCGGCGCCGGCATCTGGAAGCCGATCGGCCTCGACTCGTGGTCCGGGGTGCGCATCGCCGCGGTGCGACCGCTGGTCGACGTCGTGGCGGGGGCCGACGGCGCGCACGACGGCGTCCTGGTCGCGCACGTCGAGATCGAGCGCGACGGGGTGGCGGCGGACGGCGAGGTCCCGCTGCGCGTGGCCCTCACCGGGCCGGACGGCGGGGAGCTCGTGGCCACGGGCAGCGTGCCCGCGGGGCGGGCGGAGGGCACGGTGACCGTCGAGGTGCCCGGCGTGCGGCGCTGGTGGCCGGTCGGCCACGGGGACCAGCCGCTGTACGACGTCGAGGTCGCGGCCGACGACGCCCGCTGGGCGGGGCGCGTCGGGTTCCGGACGGTGGAGCTGGACACGACCGCGGAC
>NZ_JBHXAW010000507.1:0-1290 GCF_042726645.1 Isoptericola sp. NPDC060257 | reverse complement strand
GCATCCTGCCGGATGCCGCGACGGATCGCTTGCTCGAAGACCACCGAGAGACCGAGCACCACCCGAGCACCACCGAGCGAAGGCGAGAACGATGAGGTTCACCAGAGCAGTGGGTACGGTCGCCGCACTGGCGTGCGTGATGGGCGCGGCGGCGCCCGCCGTCGCGGAGGACGCGGGCCGGCAGGGAGCGGGCACGTCGCCGCGCACGCAGGAGGCGCGGGCGGTGGCCAGCTACGAGGCGATGCAGGAGCACCTGTACGTGGACGACGGGTCGGGGCTCTACCGGGAGCGCTACCCGTCCGGCGCCGAGGACCGCCCGTACTCGTACGAGTGGCCGTTCTCCCAGGCGCACGTCGCGACGCTCGACCTCACGGGGATGCCCGGGCGTGCGGGCCGGTCGTTCGCCGACGACCTCGCGGACCGGTCGGTGGGCCAGGAGCGCTTCTGGAACGCGGACGGCGGCACGACCGGGCTGCCGGCGTACGACTCCTACGCCCGCGCCCCGTACGGCGACGGCGGCGACATCTTCTACGACGACAACGAGTGGGTCGCGCTGGCCAAGGTGCAGCAGCACCTGGCCACGAGCGACCGGGCGGCGCTCGAGCGGGCCGAGGAGATCTTCGAGCTCGTCGTCTCCGGCTGGGACACCGACCCGGACCACCCGGCGCCGGGCGGCGTCTTCTGGACGCAGGCGCCGTGGAGCACCGACCGCAACACCGTGTCCACCATGCCCGGCGCGCAGCTCGCCACCCGCCTGTACATGCTCACCGGCGAGGAGCGCTACCTCGACTGGGCCGAGCGGATGGTCGGTTGGACGGACGAGCACCTGCTCGCGCCGAACGGCCTGTACTGGGACAACGTCAAGCTCGACGGGTCGATCGACCGGACGCAGTGGTCGTACAACCAGGGTGTCCCGGTGGGCACGTACACGCTGCTGTACGAGGCGACGGGCGAGGAGCGCTACCTGGAGAAGGCGGAGGCGATCGCGGCTGCCTCGTACCGGTTCTACGTGACCGAGGGTCGTCTGGCCGGCCAGCCGATGTTCTTCAACTCCATCTGGTTCAAGAACCTGCTGCTCCTGGAGTCGGTGACGGGCGGGCACACCTACCGCGACGCGATGACGGACTACGCGGACACGCAGTGGCGCGAGGCGCGGGACTCCGGGACCGGGCTGTTCGACGCCGGTGACGAGCACACCGAGCTGCTCGAGCAGGCGGCCATGGTGCAGATCTACGCGACCCTCGCGTGGCCGCGCGGCAAGGCGTCGATCCTGTACTGAGCCACCCGCCC
>NZ_JBHXAW010000506.1:0-1296 GCF_042726645.1 Isoptericola sp. NPDC060257 | reverse complement strand
GACGCTGTCCCGGTCGGGCAGGACCAGCAGGGTCGGTACCGTCAGCCGGGGCACGAGGTCGGCCCAGCTGTCGGGGCCCAGGTGCAGCCCGTGGCGCAGGTAGTCCCGCTGCACCTGCGGCTTGCACCGGGCCCAGGCCTCGACCTCGGACCGGCTCCACCCGCTCTCGGTGACGAGCGCCTCGAGCTCGCCGCGTGCGACGCGGGCGCTCGTGCCCTCGACGAACGCGAGGAACCCGGCGGCGTGCTCCGCCGGGCTGGGACCGCCGTCGGCACGCGGCGGGTCCTCGAGGACGAGCGCCCGCACGGCCGACGGGCGGGCGACGGCCGCGCGCAGCGCGAGCGCCCCGCCCATCGAGTGCCCCAGCAGCACGACGGGGTCCGGCTGGTCGTCGAGGACGGCGAGCACGTCGGCGAGCATCAGCTCGGCCGTGCCGCCCAGCTCGTCGTCGCGGAACCGGGGCGAGGTGCCGTGGCCGCGCATGCTCGGCGCGACGATGCGCCACTCCGGCTGCCAGCGGTCCACCAGGTCGGGGAAGTTGTCGCCCGCGTCGGACAGGCCGTGCAGCAGCACGACCGTGGGAGAGGCCGCGTCGCCCGCGGTGTGGATCGTCAGCGCTGAGGTCACGGACCGGGAGCCTAGCGTCACGGAGTGCACCCGACCCCGGCGTTCCGGACCTGCAATCTCCTTCCCCTTCTTCGGTACGTCGACGACGATGTCGGCGTCACTGCCCGGACGACCGGGCGGCGCCCACGTTCATATGCGGAGGGTGACATGGCCGCACCATCGATCGAGGCACCCGTGACGCCTCCCCCGCCCCGCCGGAAGACCAGCTGGCCCGCGATCGTGCTCATCGCGCTGCTGTCGCTGCTGGTCCTCGTCGAGGGCTCCGCCCTCGCGTCACAGGACGCGCGGATCGCCGCGCTGGAAGCTGGCGGGACGCAGCAGGGACCGGCAGGTCCCGCCGGTCCCCCTGGGCCGCAGGGCGAGCCCGGCCCGCAGGGCGACACGGGCCCTCGAGGACCGGCCGGGCCGCGCGGCAAGGCCGGACCCGAAGGCGAACAGGGCCCCCCGGGTGAGGCGTCCGACACTGCACCGGGTTCCGAGCAGGAGCAGCAGCCTTCCGAGCCGGAGCCGCAGTCCGCCTACTACGAGAACTGCGACGCCGCGCGAGCGGCCGGCGCGGCACCGGTCCACGCCGGCGACCCCGGCTACGGCGGTCACCTGGACCGGGACGACGACGGGACCGGGTGCGAATGAAGACCACGCCACCGACGTAGTACCCGATGATGCTTC
>NZ_JBHXAW010000505.1:0-1303 GCF_042726645.1 Isoptericola sp. NPDC060257 | reverse complement strand
ACCTCTGCGGCACCGAGCTGCTCGGCCCGCTCTTCGCGCACGGCGCGGCCGGGGCCGACCTGGCCGTGGTCGAGGGCGTGATGGGGCTGTACGACGGTGCGGCCGGCCAGGGTGAACTGGCCTCCACGGCGCAGCTGGCGAAGGCGCTGCGGGCGCCGGTGGTGCTGGTGGTCGGTGTACGACATCCCCACCTCGCGCCGCACGGGCGGCACGGTGCTCGAGGCGGGCGACGCGCCCGTCGTCGTCGCCGAGGGGATCTTCGCCGCGGAGCTCGTGGCCGCGTGCCGGGCCGACGGCATCCTCGCCGACGCGATCTGCCTCAGCCAGCCGCGCGTCGTGAGCTTCTGGTTCCGCTTCCTGCGCGACGTCGCCGAGTCGCGCAAGCCGCTGCCCACGCTGGTGCGCCGGGGCTGGGGGCTGCTGCGCGCCGAGCCCGCACTGGTGCGGCGGTGGACTGACCTGGGCTGCCGCCTCGCCACGCCCGCGCAGGCGGAGCGGGACATCCGCGCGCTGCTCGCCCCCTGATTTCCCGTAGGTGCCGGCCACCTCGGCACCTACGGTGGGCGCATGGCAACGGTGCGGAAGTTCCAGGTGACCTTCGACTGCGCGGAACCGGAGCGGGTCGCCCGGTTCTGGTGCGAGGTGCTCGGGTACGTCATGCCCGAGGGCGTGGACTGCGTCGCGCAGGACCCCGCGGGCGAGGGCCCGCGGCTGTACTTCCAGCGTGTGCCCGAGGGCAAGGTCGTCAAGAACCGGGTGCACCTCGACGTCCGCGTCGGCACCGGGCTGGTGGGCGACGAGCGCCTGGCCGCGCTGCGGGCCGAGCAGGCCCGCCTCGAGCCGCTGGGCGCGGTCCACCTCTACACGCAGTACGCCGACGGCGAGGAGGAGTCCTGCATCACGATGCAGGACGTCGAGGGCAACGAGTTCTGCCTCGACTGAGACCCGCTACGCGGGCAGCGGCGCGTCGAGCAGCGCGAAAGGCGCGTCGTCGTCCGCCAGGTCCGCACGGTCATCTGCCGGAACACGGGCATGCCCATGAGCCGGGTGATCCGGGTGCGCCGGGCCTCGGCGGCGACCCGGGAGAAGTAGACGACGCCCGGCCCGGGCGCGACGGCGTCGACGCCCTCGCGCAGCTCGGGCATCTGCGCCAGCACCTCCGGGGCGGTGAGCGGGTGCTTGAGGAAGAAGACCTCGCTGCGCAGCGCGTCGGAGGAGTGGTCGGGCGGCGCGGCCTCGACGGCGGCCGCGAGCTCGTCGCGGGAGCGGACGAGCGTCGGGACGGCGAAGCCGAGGCGGGCAG
>NZ_JBHXAW010000504.1:0-1312 GCF_042726645.1 Isoptericola sp. NPDC060257 | reverse complement strand
GCTCTCACGAACGACACCGCCGCGCACCACGCCTGCAGGTAGCGGCGGGAGCTGTCTCCCGTCGGTGGATGTGTCAGGAGATGCGGAACGAGTTCGCCCGGTCGTTGAAGCTGCCGAGGTAGTCGTCCCGGTCGATGAACGCGGTGTGCGCCCCCGTCTTGTCGTTGCCGTTGTAGAGGCGCACGTCGCAGTGGTTGTACGTCTTGACGGACGTGATCCTGTTCGACAGGGCGGTGCCGAGGTTGGCGCCGCCCTCGTTGTCGCCGGTGCCCGCGGTGCAGCCCTCCCGGTACTTCGGGTTGTAGACCACGACCTGGAAGCCGCCGTAGTCGATGTGCTGGTACAGCCGCGCGACGACGAGCCCGGTGCCGGGCTTCGCGTTCTTGCAGCCGAACGTGCCGTCGAGGACGGCACAGTAGTAGGTGGTGCGGGCCGCCTGGGCGGAGAGCTTGAGGTCCTCGACCATGACCGGCGTGTCGCTGGTCACCGCCTCGACCCGGACGGGCGCGGCGCCGTCGTCGGGCGCCGCCGTGGCGGCCGGGGCGGTCGTGCCCAGGGCCGCGATCGCCGCGAGCCCGCCCACGACGGCGGCGAGCCGTGCGCGGCGGGTGCGGGTGCGTGTCGTGATGGTCATCGTCGCTCCTCACGTCAGCCGGCGATCCCCTCGTCGCCGGTCATGGTGTGACGAGGGGTCCCACGGCGACGGTGATACGCCGAGGCACCGATCCGTCCGTGACCAGGCCCGACGGCGGCCGGTCGGTCAGCGCGTGATCGAGGCCGCCGCGCGGTACGCGGCGTCGACGTCGGCGAGCACGCGCGGCCATGACGTCGCGAGCTCGGCGGAGCGGTTGTGCGCGATGATCGCGTCGAGCAGGGCGGGGTCGTCGGCGAGGCGGACGAGGGCGCCGGCCATCGCCGCGTCGTCGTCCACGAGGAGGGCGTCCCGCCCGTCGACCAGGCGCTCCGCGACCCCCGACTGGGACCGGCTGACGACGGCGAGGCCGGCGGCCTGGGCCTCGAGCGCCGCGATGCCGAACGCGTCCTGCACCGCGGGGGCGACGAAGACGTCGGCGCGCACGTAGAGGCGCTTGAGCTCGGTCGGGGTGAGGCGGCCGACGAGCCGCACCGTGTCGGCCAGCCCGTGCTCGCGCACCCAGCGGCGGGCGTCGGCGAGCTGCGGGCCGTCGCCGCCGATGGTCGCGACCAGGCGCCCGGGGGCCTTCTCCACCGCGGCGGCGATCGCCTCCAGCATCGGCAGCTGCCGCTTGCGGGGCGCGTACGGGGTGGGGGTCACGACGTGCACCTCCCGGCC
>NZ_JBHXAW010000503.1:0-1322 GCF_042726645.1 Isoptericola sp. NPDC060257 | reverse complement strand
GAAGTCGGACGACTCCGCGAAGGCGCCCATGTTGATGTCCTTGGTGGCCCACTCCGGCGTGAGGAACGCGTCCGACTGCTGCACCTGGACGTTGGCGGGCACGTCCTGCGCGTTGTCGATGATGACCTGCTGCGCCTCGGCGTCGGTGAGGTAGTCGATCGCCTCGAACGCCTTGTCCGCGTGCTCGGAGTCGCGCGAGATCGCCAGGCCGGAGCCGAAGGCCGACACGGCCTGCTCGTCGCCCTGCCACATCGGGGCGATGTCCCAGTCGAAGTCCGACTCGAGGAGGCCGCCGATGGCCCAGAACCCGGTCGTGTTCATCGCGACCTTCTGCGCGGCGAACGCCGGGTCGCCCCCCATGTCGGGTCCCATGTCGGCGTACTCGGCCGCGGTCGGGACGACGTGCTCCTTGAAGGTGAGGTCGTTCGCCCACTGCAGCGCGTCGACGACCTCAGGGGTGTTCACCGTCGGGGCGCCCGAGTCGTCGATGATCTGGCCGCCGTTCTGGTAGGCGAAGCTCCACCACTGCGCCCACCAGCCGGCGCCGCCGTAGCCCCACTGCTTGCCCGGCACGGTGAGCTTCTCCATCGCCGTCTGGGCGTCCTCCTGCGTCCAGTCCGCCGTGGGGTAGTCCACGCCGGCGGCGTCGAAGAGGTCCTTGTTGTAGTAGACGATCATCGCGCCGGAGCGGTCCGGGATCGCATAGACCTTGTCCTGGTAGGAGTACAGGGAGCCGGTGGGCCCGAAGCGCTCGTCGAGGTCCATGCCGGACTTTGACACGTACTCGTCCAGCGGCAGGATCTGGTTCTTGGACGAGTAGACGTTGACGCCCTCGGCGACCTGCATGATGTCCGGGCCGTTGCCGCCCGCGATCATCGTCTGCACCTTCTGCTCGTACTGGTCGCTCGGGATGAGCTGGAGCTTGACCTTGATGTCGGGGTGCGCCTTCTCGAGCATGTCGACGCGCTCCTGGTACGACGTCTTGTCGACGTCACCGCCCCACACCGTCATCGTCAGCGTCGTGACCCCGCCACTGCCCGAGTCCTCGCCCGAGCCGCACGCCGCCAGCGCCGACATGCCCAGCGCGGCGAGCGCCACCCCGACGACGCCCCTGCTCCATCGCGTCCTTGCGTTCATCGTCTCCGCCTCTCTGCGGTGGGCCGGTCGTCGTCGACCGGCCCTTCGATTACAACGTTGGTAAAACTAACCCTTGGATAAATAGATGTCGACGGTTCGGTGATCACGAAGTGATCACGGTGCCCGGGCGCCCCGGGCCGCTCCGCCGTGCCTGTGTCTGATGCACTTCTCCGAGCCCACGGGAG
>NZ_JBHXAW010000502.1:0-1325 GCF_042726645.1 Isoptericola sp. NPDC060257 | reverse complement strand
GGTGCTCCGCACCGTCGAGGTGCCCCTCGGCCTCCCCCTGCTCATCGGCGGGCTGCGGTCCGCGACGCTGCAGGTGGTCGCCACCGTCACCCTGGCCGGCTACGTCGGGAACTGGGGCCTCGGCTTCTACATCGTCCAGGGCATCCAGCTGCGGGACTTCTCCCAGATCCTCGGTGCCGCCCTCGTGATCGTCGTGCTGGCCGTCGTCCTCGACCTGGCCTTCGCGCTCCTGGAACGCGCCGTCGTCCCCCGCGGCGTCGCGGCCGGCCGGGCGACGCCGGACGCGCCCACCCGTTCCCGCCGGGGCCCCCACCCCGCCCCTGCGCCCGACCCGACCTGACGGACTGACCTGAGAGGCAGCATCATGCGCATCACACGACGCACGACCGCGACCGTCGCCGCCACCGCAACGGCACTCCTCGCGCTCACCGCGTGCGGCGGCGGGTCCGACCCGCTCGAGCCCGACTCCGAGGGGGGCGGCTCGCCGGCGTCCGGGACCATCGTCGTCGGGTCCCAGGCGTACTACTCCAACGAGATCGTCGCCGAGATCTACGCCCAGGCGCTGGAGGCCGGGGGCTTCACCGTCGAGCGGAACTTCAGCATCGGCCAGCGCGACGCCTACATGCCCGCGCTCGAGAGCGGCGAGGTCCAGGTGTTCCCCGAGTACACGGGCAACCTGCTGCAGTTCTTCGACCCGGAGACGACCGCGACGTCGACCGACGACGTCTACGCCGCCCTGCAGGAGGCCCTGCCGGACGGGCTGACCGTGCTCGAGCAGTCCCCCGCGACGGACCAGGACTCCTACACCGTCACGTCCGCCTTCGCCGAGCAGCACGGCCTGACCACCATCGCGGACCTGGCGGACGCGGGCGACCTCACGCTCGGCGGCCCGGCCGAGCTGGAGCAGCGCCCCTACGGCCCGAAGGGCCTCAAGGACGTCTACGGCGTGGACGTGAAGTTCGAGGCCACCGGCGACACCACCGTCCAGGACCTCGTGGCCGGCACGGTGGACGTCGCGAACGTCTTCACCGCCGACCCGCGCATCCAGACCGAGGACCTCGTCGTCCTCGAGGACCCCGAGGCGCTGTTCCTCGCCTCGCACGTCGTCCCGCTGGTCTCCGAGGACGTCGCCGACCAGGTCGCCGACGTCCTCGACCCGGTGAGCGCCGCCCTCACCCCCGAGGGGCTCGTGGAGCTCAACGTCCAGTCCACCGAGGAGCAGGGCTCCACCGAGGACATCGCCGCCGGCTGGCTCGAGGAGAACGGCCTGAGCTGACCGGGGGCAGCCAGGGCCGCCCACGCGGTCGCGGCGCGCCGGCTCAGGC
>NZ_JBHXAW010000501.1:0-1329 GCF_042726645.1 Isoptericola sp. NPDC060257 | reverse complement strand
CCCCTCCCGCGGCGGCGCCCCGCCCCTTCGTCGTGCGGTCAGACGCCCGACGTGTTCGGCACCCAGGCCGCGTACTCGGGGAGCGTGCCGTCCATGACGGGCAGGAAGAAGTCCTCGTCCACGCCGGCGCCGGAGAGCGTCGCGTCGAGGTCGCCGCCCGGGTGGGTGGCGACGGCTCCGAGCTGGGCGTCCACGGCCTGGTCGCCCTCCTGGTCGGCGCTCAGGTAGACGGTCTGCCCGGCGGGCACGGTGAGCGAGATCGGCTCGGCGCCCTCGGCGGCGAGCACGAAGTCGACGTCCTCGGCGGAGGTGTTCGCGAGCGCGCCGAGCACGGCGCCGGGCTCGCCCTCGCCCTCGGAGACGACCATGAGGTTGATGCCGCGCACCTGGTCGGTGAGGTTGACCCGGATGCCGTCGGACGGGGCGTACGGCTTGGTGGTGATCGTGGGGGAGCAGGCGGCCAGCAGCAGGGCGCCCGCCATGACGCTGGCGGCGGCGACGAGGCGTGCGGGGCGGGCGGAGCGGGACACGAGCTCTCCTTCGAAGGCGTCGGCTCGCGGGCGCGGGTGGCCGCGCGGGCGCGGGGCATCAGGGTTCCCCCACGTCAGGCGGGGGAGGGCGGGCCTGCAGGGGACCCGTCGACATCCTAGCGACGCCCGGCGCGGGCTTTGCCCATGATTGCGCTTCCAGGCTTCTGACCTGCGTAAACGGGTTCGTCACAGGGGTGCCGGGTGGGCGCGGGCCAGGGGAGTGTCGGCCTCCCCGTGATAAACTTGTCGACTGGGAAAGGGGACATCTGCAGATGACGTTCACAGTAGGCGAGACGGTTGTCTACCCGCATCACGGCGCCGCGCTGATCGAGGAGATCAAGACGCGCAAGATCCGTGGCGAGGAGAAGATGTACCTCAAGCTCAAGGTTGCCCAGGGCGACCTGACGATCGAGGTCCCGGCGGAGAACGTCGACCTCGTGGGGGTGCGCGACGTGGTCGACCAGCAGGGGCTGGACCGCGTCTTCGAGGTGCTGCGCGCGCCCTACACGGAAGAGCCGACGAACTGGTCGCGCCGGTACAAGGCGAACCTCGAGAAGCTCGCGTCCGGCGACGTGATCAAGGTCGGCGAGGTCGTGCGCGACCTGTCGCGCCGCGACGCGGACCGTGGCCTCTCGGCCGGCGAGAAGCGCATGCTCGCCAAGGCTCGCCAGATCCTCGAGTCCGAGGTCGCGCTCGCGGAGGGCGTCGACGGGGTCTCCTTCGTGGCGGACCTGGCCGAGAACGGCTCTGCCGTGCTGCACCTGCTGTGGCCCGGCCCTGGAGTGGCGTACGGGACAAC
>NZ_JBHXAW010000500.1:0-1329 GCF_042726645.1 Isoptericola sp. NPDC060257 | reverse complement strand
GTCCCGACGAGCTCGACCGGCGAGGACGGTCAGCCGGCCGTGATCGCGTCGATCGACGGCTGCACCGCGTCGCGGATGTCGGCCGACAGCGGGGCGGAGCCCGCGGCGTCGGCGGCCACCTGCTGGCCCTCCTCGCTCGCGAGGTAGGACATGTAGCCCTTCACCAGGTCCGCCTGCGCCTGGTCGGCGTAGGTGCCGCAGGCCAGGAGGTAGGAGACCAGGACGACCGGGTAGGTGCCGGCGACATCGCGCTTCAGCTCGATCGAGTACACGCCGTCCGCGGTGCCCTCGGCCCGCGGCGACTGCGCGACGACCTCGGCGGCCGCCTCGGCGCTGTAGGGCACGAACTCGTCGCCCACGCCGACCGCCACGGTGCCCAGGTCGGAGATCTGGGAGGCGTCGGCGTAGGTGATGGTGCCGTCGCCGGACTGCGCGGCCGAGACCACGCCGGAGGTGCCCTGGGCCGACTCCTGGCCCTCGATCGGCCAGACGCCCTCGGGCTCGTGGTCCCAGGCGTCGGGGGCGGCCTCGGACAGGTAGGCCTGGAAGTTCTCGGTGGTGCCCGAGTCGTCCGAGCGGTGCACCACGGTGATCGCGGTGTCCGGCAGGTCGGCGTCCGGGTTGTCGGCGGCGATCGCGTCGTCGTTCCAGGCCTTGATCTTGCCCGAGAAGATGTCCGCGATGACCTCCGGCTTGAGGTTCAGCGAGTCGACGCCCTCGAGGTTGAACGCGATGGCGATCGGGCTGACGTAGCCGGGGAACTCGATGACGCCGCCCTCGCCGCACTGGGCCTCTGCCGCCTTCATCTCGTCCTCGTCCAGCGCCGCGTCGGAGCCGGCGAAGGCGTACGAGCCGTCGGTGAAGCCGGTGCGGCCACCGCCGGAGCCGACGGGGTCGTAGTTGACGGTGACGTCGGGGTTGGCCGTCTGGAAGCCGGCGCGCCACGCCTCCTGGGCGGACTCCTGCGAGGAGGCGCCGCCGCCGCTGAGCTCGCCCGAGAGGGACGAGCCGCCGTCCTGCGAACCACCGGTGGACTCCGCGCCCGGCGCGGCCGGGTCCGAGCCGCACGCGGCGAGGGTCAGGGCCAGCGCGCCGACCGCCACGGCGGTTCCAGCACGGGAGAATCGGCTGAGCTTCACGTCTCGTTCCATCCTGTTCACACGGAGGGACACCGGCGAAGTACCGGCGTTCGTCGGGAACGCTAGGCACGCAAGGTGGCTCGGGACCCAGGAGCAGGTGAACGAGGGGTGAACAGTGGCGGGCGGCTGGTCACCGCACGCCAGGTAGTACGAGATCCGCCGAGGTAGGACGGGCGTCCGCGCAAGGGTG
>NZ_JBHXAW010000499.1:0-1343 GCF_042726645.1 Isoptericola sp. NPDC060257 | reverse complement strand
CCGGTCACCTTCGACGCCGACGACGCCGACTCCGAGCCGTCCCCGCCGCTGGCCAAGGCCACCGATTGGGTGAACGTGGAGCTGGATCTGGGCGACGGGCCCAAGCAGTACCGCCGCGACACCAATGTGATGCCCCCTGGGGCGCGTGAACGCGACCGCGCGAAGGATCCTGCACCTCCGGCGGCCGTGAGCAGGCGAGCGAGGGAGCACCACAAAGGGCTCAGTGCCAGGGCGTGATCTCCACGACGCCGGGCTTGTACTCGAAGTGCCACGGCTCGTAGTTGCCCATGCCGCCCCGCTGCGCCCACGGCGGGTTCTCCCACCCGTACGCCGGCCCGTTCTCCCACAGCCACCCGTAGACCTCGCTGGAGCGGTACTCGTCGCCGCACAGGTCGATGGCGAGCCCCCACCCGTGCATGGACGTGCCGGGGGTGGCGGCGAGGTAGCCGCGGCTGGCCTTGACGGCGTACTGGGAGGAGATGGAGCGGTAGCTGTCGACGAGGCACAGGTCGCGGCCGAAGCGGACGCGGAACGCCTCGTTGAGGGCGCTGAGGGCGACGGCGGCGTCCGCGCGCAGCTTCTCGCCGGGCTGCCAGATGTCGCAGAGCGAGTGGTCGGCGAGGCTGCCGTTGCCGCCGTCGATGGAGGCTCCGGAGTCACAGCCGGGCAGGGGGCTGCGCTCGGCGGTACGGCTGGCGGCGGACGCCTCGACGCGCACGTCGCGGGGCGCGGCGGCGATGCCCTGGGAGGTGCGGGGGGTCTCGACGCCCTGCTCGAGGAGCGCCAGCGTGGAGGGACCGGTGGGCTGGGTGTCGAGGTCGAACGGGGTGCCGCCGTGCGCCTGGCCGTCGGTGACGAGGGGCGCGGCGATGGTGGCGGCGGCGAGCGAGCCGAGCACCGTCAGGCGGGTGACCCAGGCGTGCCCGGCGGGGGCGGCGTGCCGGCCGCCGGAGCGGTCGCCGCGGGCGGCAGCGGGGCGCTTGCGGGGCTTCTTGCCGGCCCGGGCGAGCTCCGCCTCCCGCATCTCGCGACGGGAGCGCGGCGTGGCTGCGTCACCCTGCGACGTCGCCTCCACGGCACCTCCGCGCTCGTGCTCCGGGCGGCCGCCATGGTCGCCCGTGCTCCTCGGACCCGAACACGGACCGCCCGGCGTCGCGTGCCCTGCGCGCGACCGACGAGGCGATCCGTCACGGAACCATAACGGGGTCAGGCTCCCCCGCCAAGTCCCCGTCCACAGGCGGTCAGGCCGCGGCCGGGGCCGCGCGGCGTGGGAGGGTGTCCACCCTGCTCACGGTCGGCGCTGCATCGCGTCGCGCACCTCGCCCACGAGCTCCTCGAGGACC
>NZ_JBHXAW010000498.1:0-1343 GCF_042726645.1 Isoptericola sp. NPDC060257 | reverse complement strand
CCGCTCGCTGCGCTCGCTCCGCGCACCCCACCCGTCCGACCGGCCCGGGCATGACGAAGGCGGCCCCGGAGCTCGCACCCGGAACCGCCTCATCTCGTCCATCGACCGCATTCTGCGTCCGCCGGCTCAGGCATTGCGCCGCTCGCCATGCCGCGCCCGGCCTCGCGTCGGGGTCCCCGACGTCAGCGCGCGCGCCAGAACGTTGGCCGCCACCAGTACAGGGCGGCGTCGTCGTCGGGCCACGGCTCTTCCGTGATGGCTCGGGGCTCAAAGTCGTCGATCACTAAGTCGATTGGGCGCCAATCGGCGTCCAGTGGCTCGTTCGGCCCGGGGACCCTGACCTTGCTGATGAATCGAGGCTCCATGGCGCCGACCAGCCTGTAGGTCTGTTGGGCCTCGATGAGCGAGGGAGAGTTCGCTCCGCCGCCGTAGTCCGGCCATCGAAGCTGGACCGCGTCGTCCTCCCAGAAGCACACCGGACAGATGGCGTAGCTCCCGGGCGGCTCGTCGAAGACGCGATGCCCACAGCAAGGGCATGGGAAGTTCGCGACGGCCATGACCGGAACCGTAGCGCCCGAGAAGGTGAGAACCGAGCGGGCCGACTGGTCCCGCTTCCCGCTTACGTGCCGGCCCCGCACCGACCGCCGAGCATCCGGCCGACTCCGGACCGCGTCAAGGGCGCCTGCGGCGTCGCTACGCGATGGCCTGCGGCCACCCTTGACCCGGACCTCCGCCGACCTCTTGTGCTCCGCTATCGGTACGGCGCCTCCGAGTGTCCCCACCGGCCGAGGTTTCGACAGGTCGCCGGATTGCCTCCGTTTTGGACGGCGGATCGGTGCCGGCGGGTGCAACCCGATCCAACGGGCGGAACGGTAAAAGGCCAGGTCAGATGCCAGAACGACCCGAGCGAGCAGGGGCAGCCAACGCGCGGAACTCAAGCCCACCGCTACCGCCACCCGAAGGGCCCCACCCGCACCATGAAGCGGACGTGGGGCCCTTTGCCATTCCCCGCATTCCGCTCGGCCTCACCGCCCGCACTCAGTACATGGTGCGCCGTCTGCCCATAGCGCCGGCGATGGCGACCGCCGTCGCGAACAGGGTCACGACCATCGCTGCGCTCATGATCGACGCATCGAGGGGAAGCATCGCGCAGCCGGCCGACGAGTCCTCGTCCGGGCACGTGCGCCACGGCTGCAGGAAGTAGACGACGGACACGACGGCCCCCAGTATGGCCAGCGACGTGCCGCCGACGAGCATCACGGTCGACGAGCGAGTCCTCATCCGGCGACAGTAGGGGGCGGTCGGACTTCGGACTGGGCGCCGGACAAGACTTCACCCGGGAC
>NZ_JBHXAW010000497.1:0-1364 GCF_042726645.1 Isoptericola sp. NPDC060257 | reverse complement strand
GTGTGGTCATGGGCTTCCTCATGTCGAGCTATGGAGCCGTGCAGCGGATCGTGCAGGGCATCCTCAAGGTCTTCGGCAAGCGGGGATCGCCCTATGCTTTCGGCCTCACTCTGTCGACCGTGACGCCCGCCATCTACTTCGACGTGCTTCTCGTGATCGTCGCACCGATCGCCCGCCGGGTCGCTCGGATCACGGGCCGCCCCGTGGCGTCCCTCGCGGGCCCCGTCTCCATGGGGCTCGCGGCCGGGAACGCGCTGGTCATCCCCGGGGCCGCGATGCTCGCCTACCTCGGCACGCTCTCGCTCTCGCCGAGCGACATCCTCGTGCCAGGCTTCCTCGTCGCGATCCCTTCGGTCGCGCTGACCATCTTCCTGTACCTGGGGGCGATGGAGCGCCTGCGCTGGTGGAACCCTGCGCGTGACGAGGAGATCGTCGACGAGCGCCTGGAGCAGGAGGAGGCGGAGGCCGAGCCCGACGACTCGCACCTGCCGTCCATGGGTGCGGCCCTCGCGCCCGTGCTCGTCGTCCTCGTGCTCATCGTCGCCGCGATCGTCGCGCCCCTCGTGGGCATCGACAACGGTGTGATCGGCTTCCTCGGGAGTCCGGTCATCGCGCTGTTCGCGGGTGCGCTCACCGCCCTGGTCATCACGACGCGGAGGTCTGGGCTGACGGGGCAGTCGGATGTTGTGAACAAGGCGCTCGAGACCGTGGGCACGATCCTCGTCGTCACGGCCGTCTCGGGCTCTCTGGGCCAGATCATCGCGGGTACCGGGATGCAGGACGTGCTCTCGAACCTTTTCGAGGCGAACTCGACCTTGCCGCTCCTGGCCGTCTGGTTCATCGCCGCCGTCATGCGCATGGCCATCGGCGGCCAGACCGTCGCCGGGATCACCGCGATCAGCATCATCGCGCCCCTGGTCGACGGCCTTGGCCTCAGTCCCGTGCTCGTCGTTCTTGCAGCCGGTGCCGGCGGCATCTTCGGCGGCCAGTTCAGCGACAACGCGTTCTGGATGCTGCGGAGCCTCTTCGGCTTGTCCACGCGCGGCACGCTGAAGACGTACACGCTCGGTCAGTCGATGCTGTCGGTCGTGGCACTGGCCCTCGTCCTCGTCGCCGACATCTTCGTCTGAGCGGCGCGCTACGCAGTGCGGCCCCGCCCGACCTAGGCAGTCGTCCGGGGCCGTGCTGCGTCGTCGGCAGAGCGACGCAGCTCGCGCTGGACGGTGCGCACGTGCTCACGCGCCCGCTCGGCCGCGAGCTCGGGGTCCCGCTGTGCGAGTGCGTCGGCGATGCCGACGTGGTCAGTGTGGGCCCGTTCCAGGCGACCGGGGATCTCGATGACCTTGAGGGAGTACTCCTCGAAC
>NZ_JBHXAW010000496.1:0-1392 GCF_042726645.1 Isoptericola sp. NPDC060257 | reverse complement strand
GCCTTGACGGCCTTCTTCGGGTCCTCGAGCAGCCAGACGACGCCCTTGCCGCCCGCGTTCGACTTGCTCATCTTCGCCGTCGGCTCCTGGAGGTCCTGGATCTTCGCCACGGCCTTGACGATGTGCGCCTCGGGGACGACGGCGGTGCCCTCGCCGAAGCGCGCGTTCAGCCGCTCGGCCAGGTCGCGGGTGAGCTCGAGGTGCTGGCGCTGGTCCTCGCCGACCGGCACGAGCGCCGTGTCGTACAGGAGGATGTCCGCGGCCATGAGCACGGGGTAGGTGAACAGGCCCACCGTGGTGCCCTCGGAGCCCTGCTTGGCGGACTTGTCCTTGAACTGGGTCATGCGCCCGGCCTCGCCGAAACCGGTCTGGCAGGACAGGAGCCACGCCAGCTCCGCGTGCTCGGCCACGTGCGACTGCACGAACAGGATCGACCGCTCGGGGTCGATGCCGCCGGCCAGGTACTGGGCGGCGGTGCGGCGGGTGCGCTCGCGCAGCGCCGCCGGGTCCGGGTTCACCGTCAGGGCGTGGAGGTCGACGACGCAGTACAGCGCCTCGTGGCCGTCCTGGAGCGCCACCCACTGGGCGAGGGCGCCCAGGTAGTTCCCGAGGTGCAGCGACCCGTCGGTCGGCTGCATGCCGGAGAAGATGCGGGGCAGTCCCGGCGCGGACGCTCCGCGCTGGAGGGACGGTGAGGTGGCGACGTCGGACATGGCGTCCATTGTGGCAGGTCGGCGGGACCGCTCGGAAACCCGTCCGCACCCGGCCCGACGCGCTGCCCCGGGGGCCGCGCGACCGGTCAGGTGGCCTCGTCGTCGAACGGGGCCGGCACCGCGGCGCGCCGCTCGTCGGAGGCGCTGGTGGCGGCGGCGGTCGCGGTGCCGCCCGCCGCCGCGGCGGCGCGGGGCGCGGGGGCCGGATCGTCGTCGTCGTCCATGAGCGCGTCGCGCACGATGCGGCGGGGGTCGTACTGGCGCGGGTCGAGCTTGGACCAGTCGACGTCCTTGAACTCCGGCCCCAGCTCGGTGTCCACGCGCGCCTTGGTGTCCTGCAGCAGGCGCTTGCCGCGCTTCACGAGCGACGCCAGCTGGGCGGCATACCCGGGGAGGCGCTCGGGCCCGATGAGCAGGACGGCGAGCACCACGATGATGAGGAGCTCACCGCCGTTGATGTCGAACACGCGGACAGCCTATTCGCTCTCGCGCTCCTGCAGCACCACCCGGACGTCGCGCTCCTCGCCGTCGGTGCGCACGCGCAGCGTCACCGCGTCCCCGGGCTGGCGGGCGCGGATCGCCACGATGAGGGCGTCGCTCACGGTCACGGGCCGGCCGTCGATCTCCAGGATGACGTCGCCGGGGCGGATGCCGGCCCGGTCGGCAGGGCCGTCAGGGG
>NZ_JBHXAW010000495.1:0-1398 GCF_042726645.1 Isoptericola sp. NPDC060257 | reverse complement strand
GCCGAGCCCCGGTGGTCCTCCACCGGGGCTCGGCCGTCGTCGTGCTCGGGACGGGGCTACACCGAGGCCGTCGGCACGACGTCGGGCGCCACCGTCTCCTGCCGCCGGTCTCGCAGCGCCGCGGCGCGGCGCGGGTCGCCGACGAACGAGGGGTATCGGAGGACGCCGGGCCGCCGCGCCTCCCACGTCAGCTGGAGCACGGTGCTGCGGCACACGAGCTCCTTGAGCCAGGCCCCGGCGCGCGCGCCCAGCCGCCCGCCGAGGAACGCCCGCACCGGGACGTCGCCGCGGTTCGCGAACTGGAACAGGCCCACCCCGCGGCCGAGGCTGAGGCACTGGCCCAGGAAGCCGACAGCGGCCGGCGCGGGTTCCGTCCCCGCGAGCCGGGCGAGCACGGTGTCCGCGGCGGCACCGCCGAGCTGACCGGCCGCCTGGCAGCTCATCCGGTACGGCAGGCCGGACGGCGTGCCCGCGTCGCCCGCGGCGACGATGCGGTCGTCGTCCAGGCTGGTGAGCGTCTCGTCGGTGCGCAGGCGCCCCTCCGCGTCGGTGGTCAGGCCGCTGCGGGCGGCCAGGTCCGGGACGGCGAAGCCCACGGTCCAGATGGTGACGTCGCTCGGCAGGTCCCGGCCGTCGGCGAGCTGCACCGCGTCCGCCGTCACCGCCGTCACGGTGGCGCCGGGTCCGGCGACCACCTCCACACCGAGCCGCGCGAGCGCGGCGGCGACGGCCCGCCGGCCGTTCGGGTGCAGGTAAGGCCCGAGCAGGTCGCCGCAGACCAGCGTCACCGCCCGGCCCTGCTCGGCCAGCTCGGACGCCACCTCGATGCCCGACGGGCCCGCGCCCACCACCGTCACCCGCGCGCCGGGCCCGGCCGCGGCCAGTGCCGGGGCCAGCCTGTCCGCCTCCTCCAGGCTCGCCAGCGGGTACGCGTGCTCCGCCGCCCCCGGCACCTGGGGAGCGGCGCTCGTGCTGCCCACCGCGTACACCAGGTAGTCGTAGGCGAGGGTGTCGCCGTCGGCGAGCACGAGCCGCCGCCCGTCGGCGTCGATCCGCTCCGCGGTCGCGACCCGGAGCCGCACGGCGTCGGCCAGCAGCTCCCCGTAGTCCGCGACCGCGTCGTGCGACCCGGCGGTCCGCTGGTGCAGCCGGATCCGCTCCACGAACACGGGGCGGGCGTTCACCAGCGTCACGGCCACGTCGTCCCGCGCCGTCAGCCGGTTCGCCGCCATCACCCCGGCGTACCCGCCGCCCACCACCACGACCTGCGTTGCGTCGGACATCTCGTCTCCTCGGTCCGTCTCGTCATCGGTTGCTCACGGTGACGACGAGACGCCGCGGCGAGGTGTGACGGCGGCCCGGCCGGACATGACGACGGCGCCCGGTCGCGGGTGCGAC
>NZ_JBHXAW010000494.1:0-1429 GCF_042726645.1 Isoptericola sp. NPDC060257 | reverse complement strand
GAACTCGATCTCGCCCAGGCGCCGCAGCGCCTCGTCGCGACCGACCTCCTCCGCGAGCTGCGTGAACGCCTGCGGCAGCGAGTCCTCGATGACGACTCCCGACGCGGCGTCGGACTCGCGCGCCCGCAGCACGCGGACGCGGTGGTACTCCTCGGCGAGGTTCGCCAGGTGGAAGTAGCACGTGAAGGCCCGCGCGACCTGCTCGGCGCGCTCCGGCGTGAAGCCGGCCACGACCTCGGCCGCCTCCGCCAGCGTCGCGCCGCCGTCGTCCGCCCCGTAGGCGCGGATCGTCAGGCCGCGCAGACGCTCGACGTCGTCGAGCAGGCTCTGGCCGCCCGCCTCCTTCAGCACGGTGCCGAGCAGCCCGCCCAGCAGGCGGATGTCGTCCCGCAGGGGGTCGGGCATCTCGTGGCGTGCCACCACGCGTTCGATCGAGCCGGTGGATCCCAGGTTCTCGCTCACGGGACTAGAGGGTAAGCCGTCTCGCCGTCCGGGCGTCGAGCCGTCCGGCAGGTGACCCCCGGACTGTGGCTCAGCCCACCCACGACGGGTCGTCGAGGAGCTCCTGCAGCTCGGTGACCAGGCGCGCCGTGTGGAAGCCGTCGGCGGCGGCGTGGTGGACCTGCACGGCCATCGGCAGGAGCACCCGGCCGCCCCGCTCGACGTACCGGCCCAGGGTGACGATCGGGGCGAGGTGGTTCCAGGCGTCGCGGATGTTCAGCGTGAACCCGGTGAACGACGCCCACGGCAGGCTGGACACGTCGAACGCGTTCGGCGGCGGCGTGCCCTGCGGGAAGAACGCCGTCGAGCCCCCGTGCTCGGCCAGCACCGCGGTCGCGGCGTCGTGGAACGCGCCGAAGTCGGCGTCGTAGGGCGCCCAGACGCACGAGAACGTCTCGTGTTCCACGTGGAACACCGTGAACGCCGGGTGCACGACCGGCCAGACGGCGGGCGCGCCGTCCCCGGTGAGGACCATGCGGAACTCGTCGTGCCGGTTCACGACCGTCGCCAGCGCCCACACCTGCGCCACGTACGTGCGGCGCGACGACGCGCGCAGCGTCGCCGCGAACGCTGTCGCGTCCAGCTCCACCGTCATCGCGTACGTGCACGGCGACGCCCGGTAGTGCTCGAAGTGCTGCCGGCGGGGCCAGGTGTCCAGGTCGATCGGGGCGGGTGTCTGCATGCTCCCCAGGGTCGCAGCGAACCCCGGCCCTCGGCAGCGCAATTCTGGTCGCCCCGACCGACGGTGCCGCGTTCGGGACCGAGCGCGCGGTCGCGGTTAAGGTCGTCCCCGGCGGATGGTCCCCACGGGCCGCTCGCACGGCCGGACGACGGACGGAGCGAACGGCAGATGACGAGGGTGTACGCGGTCAGCGACGTGCACGGCTACCGCGACGTCCTGGTGCGTGCCCTGGCCGAGGAGGGGCCC
>NZ_JBHXAW010000493.1:0-1449 GCF_042726645.1 Isoptericola sp. NPDC060257 | reverse complement strand
CTTCTCGGCGCCGTACGCCTGGTCGGCGGGGATGACGAGCAGCACCTGGCTGCCGACGGTCTGGCCGGCGAGGCCGTCCGTCCAGCCCGGGATGACCTGCTGGAGCGAGAACGAGCTCGGCGTGCCGCGGTCCCACGAGGAGTCGAACGACTTGCCGTCGAGCGTCCAGCCCGTGTACTGCGCGGTGACCGTCTGGTCCTTCTTGACCTTGGCGCCGTCGCCCTTGATGAGGGTCTGAGCGACGAGGTCCTTGGGCGCCTCGTAGCCGTCGGGGATCTTCACCGAGGGCTTGCCGGAGTCGTCGAGCGTGACCGTCGGCAGGCCCTTCTCGGGCTCGACGGCCGTGCCCTCGGCGCGCGTCGGGATCTTCGTCGCGTCGGTGATCTCGACGAGGTTGACCATCGTGGCCGTCGAGCCGTCCTGCCCCTGCACGGGGTTGGCCACGAGGAGGCGCGTCCCGACCTTCTGTCCGGTCAGCGGCTCGGTGAGCACGCCGTAGTTCGCGTCGCCGAGGATGAAGCTCTGCGGGGCCTTCTGCTCCCAGGTGGACCCCTGGGTGGAGCCGTCGGTGCCGAGGAAGGCGACGGTGTCCATGGTGATCTTCATGCCCTCGGCGAGGTCGGCGCCGTCGCCCTCGTCGATCACGCGCGACGTGGGCACCGAGACCTCGAGCGGCGTCTTGAAGGTCACCTTCGGCTCCGCGCCGGCCTTGCCCTCGACCTTCACGGTCTCGAGCGCGGCGACGTCCTCCTTCGTCGGCTCGGGAGCCTCGGTGGCCGGGGACGACGACGCGGAGGCCGACGGCGTGGCGCCGTCGCCGGAGGAGTCGTCGGCGCAGGCGGTCAGGGTCAGGGCCGCGGCCAGCGCCAGCGTTGCAGCGGCGGCGGACGTGCGGAGCTTCACGGGGAGTCCTTCGGTCGGCGGGGACGAACCGGGCCACTGTAACGGCCCGACCTGACCGCGCCGTCCAGGGTCCGCCGGGGCACCGGCCGGGCGGACCGGTCCGGCCCGCGTCGCGCGACAATGGTTGCCATGCCGTCCCGCCGACCCTCCCGCAAGCGCCCCTGGGGGGCGGAGACCCCGCCCCTCGACCTCGACCGCGCCCTCGGCGGCGTCCGGCGGGAGAGCGCGGCGGACGGCGAGTGGACGGTGCGCCGGTTGCGCGGCGGCGACAAGGCCTACCGCTGCCCCGCGTGCCGCCAGGAGATCCCGGCCGGCACGCCGCACGTCGTCGCCTGGCAGCGCGACGTCGTCGGCGGCGAGGCCGCGGGCCTCGAGGACCGTCGGCACTGGCACTCCTCCTGCTGGGAGCGCCGGGCCCGGCTGCGCTGAACGGCGCCGCAGGACCGGCCAGGAGCGCCCGGCCGAACTACGCTGGACGCGATGAACGACGACACCATGGACGACGCAGCGGGCCGTGACGCCGGGCAGGACACCGGCCACCAGATC
>NZ_JBHXAW010000492.1:0-1495 GCF_042726645.1 Isoptericola sp. NPDC060257 | reverse complement strand
CCGGGCACCTGCCCGGGCCGCCGTCGTCGTCCCCGGAGCGCGTCAGCCCTTCACCGCGCCCGCGAGCATGCCGCGGACGAAGAACCGCTGCAGCGCGATGAACACGATCAGCGGCACGATCATCGCGATGAACGCACCGGCGGTGAGCAGGTACCAGTCCCCGCCGCGCGTTCCGGCAAGCTCGGCGATCTTCACCGTGAGCGGCTGGTACTCGGGGGCAGCGAAGGTCAGGCCCACGAGCAGGTCGTTCCACACCCACAGGAACTGGAAGATCCCGAACGACGCGATCGCGGGGACCAGCAGCGGGAACAGGACGCGGAAGAAGATCTTCACGTGACCGGCGCCGTCGACACGGGCCGCCTCCACGAGGGACGCCGGGATGTCCTTCATGAAGTTGTGCAGCAGGAAGATCGCCAGCGGCAGGGCGAAGATCGAGTGCGAGAGCCAGACGGTCCAGAAGCTGCCGTTGACGTTCCAGTCGACGTAGTCCGCCAGCAGCGGCACCAGGGCGATCTGCAGCGGCACCACCTGGAGCGAGAACACGGCCACGAACAGGAAGTTCCGCCCCGGGAACTTGATCCACGCGAACGCGTACGCGGCCAGGAGCGACAGCGTGATCGGGATGAGGACCGCGGGGATCGTGATGACGAACGAGTTCACGAAGAACGTGGACAGGTCGTTGCTGTTCCCGTAGAGCGCCTCGTTGTAGTTGTCCATCGTGAACTGGGCGTCCCCGGTGAACAGGTCGCCGAACACCGTCCACCAGCCCGTCCGGCGGATGTCCTCCTGCGGACGGAACGACGTGATGAGCAGACCGAGCGAGGGGATCGTCCAGAGGATGGCGATGATGATCGCGATCCCGGACGCCCACGGGGAGCTCAGCTTGCCCTTGGTGGCGATCGCCCGGCGCTCCAGCCGCGAGAGCTTGCGGACGCCCGTCTGCGGGACGTCGTCGTCGAGGGCGGAGCCGGCGACGGCCTGGCCAGGGGTGGGTGTCGAGGTCATCGGATCTCCTCCGACTTGCGCATCTGCCGCACGTTGTACGCGATGATCGGGATCACCAGGATGAACAGGACCACGGCGAGCGCCGCCGCCAGCCCCTGGTTCCCCTGCCGGAACGCCTGCGTGTAGAACTCGTTCGCCACCACCTGGGTGCCGAACTGGCCGCCCGTCATCGTGCGGACGATGTCGAAGGCCTTCAGCGTGCCCATGGCGATCGTGGTGAGCACCACCACCAGCGCGGGCCGGATGCTCGGCACCGTGATGTAGCGGAACATCCCGAACCCGTGCAGGCCGTCGAGGCGGGCGGCCTCGACGATGTCGTCCGGGATCGCCTTGATGGCCGCCGACAGCACGGTCATCGCGAACCCGGTCTGGATCCAGATCATCACCACGATGAGGAACCAGGTGTTCCACGGCTGGCCGATGAGGAACTGCTGGGGCGGCAGCCCGACCCACACCAGCAGCTGGTTGAGCAGGCCGATCTGGTTGATGT
>NZ_JBHXAW010000491.1:0-1503 GCF_042726645.1 Isoptericola sp. NPDC060257 | reverse complement strand
GGGTGGGCCGGGCGCCGTCGTCGTCCGCGCCTCAGGGGGCGACGGCCACCGCCCAGCGGAACGCGTTCGCGAGGCGGTACCCGCCGCCGGGGACCCGGAACGGGGACGCCGCGGCCACGACGACCGGCGCGAGCTCGGCCGTCGTGCCCTCGTCCTCGCCGAGCAGGACGCCGCGCACCAGGCGGTCGTCGTCGGGCGCGCTCCACGGCACGTCGACGATCCCCGCCCCCACGACGTCGAACCCCGCGCCGACGAGGGCGGACTCCAGCCCGCCCGCGGCGCGCAGCGGGCCGTCGGGCGGCACGTCCTCCTCGTAGGCCTCCGCGACGGCACGCTCCACGACGTCGAGATCGTTGCGCGCGCCCTCGGCCCAGCTCGCGATCCCCACCCGGCCGCCCGGGACCAGCACGCGGGCGACCTCGGCCAGGGCGTCGTCGACGTCGTCGGCGAACTGGAGCGCGTTGACCGCGAGGACCGCGTCGAAGGTGCCGTCCTCGAACGGCAGGTGCTCGACGTCGCCGTCCCGGACCGTCGCACCGGGGTTCCGCTCGCCGGCCGTCCGCGCCATCGCCGGGGCGGGGTCGACACCTGCGGCGACGACGCCGGCGCGCACCAGGTGCCCGATCAGCTCGCCCGTGCCGCACCCGACGTCGAGGACCCGCGTCCCCCTCCCGACCTGCGCGGCGGTCAGCAGCGACGGCCAGACCGGTGCCGCGAACGAGCCCCACAGCTCGGCCCACCCGGCCGCCACCGCCGACCAGCGCTCACCGCCCCCGCCGTCCATGTCTCCCGGGTCCCCTCCGTCACCCACGCGCCGCGGCTCAGGCCTTGCGCCGCTGCGCCGACGTCCAGTCCCGCATGCGCTGCGGGTACCCGGTGAAGCGCACGTTGTAGACCGGGACGCCCAGCGACCGCGCCACCTCGAACCCCGTGCGCTCGTCCGGGACGCGACGTCGCGTCCACTCGCCCGTGGTGGCCACGAGGAGGACGGTGGTGGGCGTCTGCACGTTCGGCGGCTCCACGTACGCCTCCACCCCCACCCGGGTGCGCACGAACTCCTGCAGGTACGCGATCGTCTCGCCCCGCGATCCCGACGACGACGGTGCGCCGGGGTCCGGCGACGACGACCTGCCCAGCAGGCGTCCCAGCGAGGTCCTGAGCGACATGGCGCGAGACTACCGCCGTCGTGGGCCTCGTGGTCGGGAGGCCGCCCGGAGGTGTCCTGGAGGTCATGCGGCGGTCAGGTGTACCCAGCGTCACACCAACCCGGACCCCCGAACGATTGGGGCGACCCCCGCGGAGGTGACAAGATGGCAGGCAGTGACCAGAACGCGGCAACCCCAGATGTCGCGGGCCGGCAAACCGGCTCGCCTCGGCTCGTCGCCTGACCCACTGATCGAAGGAGACTCCACAGGTCATGTCTGAGAACGTGCAGCTCCCTGCACTCGGCGAGTCCGTCACCGAGGGCACCGTCACCCGATGGCTCAAGGCCGTCGGCGACAC
>NZ_JBHXAW010000490.1:0-1513 GCF_042726645.1 Isoptericola sp. NPDC060257 | reverse complement strand
ACTCCGGACCGGAGAACGGCAGCCGCGAGACCGCCTCCTACGTCCTGGAGAACGGCGGGGCCCGGTTCGTCCTCACCTCCGTCATCAAGGCGAGCACCGAGCGCGGTGCCTTCCTGGAGAGCCTTGTCCAGGTCGGCGCCGGCGGTGGCGAGCTGCGCGCCCGCCTGGTCGACGGCGTCGAGCAGCGTCGCGGCCTGGCCGAGCGCGTTCTGCGCCGCCCGCAGGTGCGCGACGGCGGCGGAGCGGGCACGGCCGGTAAGTGCGGCGCGGCCCGACGCGACGGCGTCGCGGGCGTGCGCCACGAGGGCGGTCGCCTGGTCCGGGTTGCCGCGGACCGACGCCAGCGCCGACGTCGGGTACGACGCCGCGAGCCCGTCGAGCGTCTCGCGCGCCACGGGCACGCGCGCCTCGATCTCGCCGGCGCGCTGCTCGGTCTCGTCCAGCAGCTCCGGGGCGCGCTGCTGGAGGGAGCGCAGCTCGTCGAAGGCGTCCGTCTGCGCGTCCAGCGACGCGCCCGCGTGCTCGGTCAGCTCGAGGATGCCCGCGAGCAGCTGGCGGCGGCGCGGCTCGCTGTCCGGCACGTCGTCGTCGAGCTCCTGGCGCAGATGGAAGGCCTGCGCGACGTCGGCCTTCGCGGCCTCCAGGGCCGCGGAGAAGTCCTGCGTGGCCTCGAGCCCGAACTCGGCCTGCGCGAAGCCGAGCTCCTGCTCGGACGTGCGGACCGCGTCGTCGATCTCGACGAGCGCGGTGCCCACCCGGCGCTCGAGCTCCTCCGTCGGCACTGCGGACACCTCGCCCGGCCCGGCCGGGGTGGCGGCGCCCTGGTTCCTGCGGCGCGACCGGACCCAGAGCCATCCTCCGAGCCCGCCGGCCACGACGACGCCGCCCACTGCGGCCGCCACGCCCCAGCCCCCGCCGCCGGTCGACGCCGTGCCGCCGGTGCGGATCGTGTCCGCGGCGGCGATCGCGGCGCCGGCCCAGTCGTCGTCGCGCAGGTGGTCCTCGGCGACCTGCTCCACCTGGTCGAGCTGCGCGTCAGAGAGGCCGTTGTTGGTGTCCACCGACAGCCCGTACGCGCGGCCCTCGGTGGCGACGGCGAGCAGCAGGTCGTTCACCCCGAGGCCCGCGTCCGTCGCGGTGCGGTTCGCCCAGTCGCGGCCGTCCGTGCCGTCGAACGACTCCACGTAGACGACGAACAGCTGGTACGGCGTCTCGTCCGCGAGCTGGTCGAGCGAGGTCTGCACCCGCGCCTCGTCGCCGTCGTCGAGCACGCCCGACTGGTCGGTGATCTCGCTGTCGAGCTGGGTCAGGGGAGGGACGGCGGAGGCGCTGAGCGCGAGGACGGCGGCGCCGGCGAGGGCCAGCAGCAGGGCCAGCACGCACGCACCGGCGGGGGCGGGGGGGGGGGGCGGGGGCTCCCCCGCCGACGGGGGGGGGGCGGGGTGGGGGGCGCCGGGGGGGTCGGCCTGGTTTTTTTGGGAGGCGGTTAGGGCCGCGCGCACCGCGGGGAAGG
>NZ_JBHXAW010000489.1:0-1526 GCF_042726645.1 Isoptericola sp. NPDC060257 | reverse complement strand
GCCACCGGGTTCCACCTCGGCGCGTACGACGAGTTCGTGGACGTGAAGCCCGGCCACCACAGCCTCTGGCAGGACAAGCTGTTCGCCGCGTCCGATCCGGACGACGCGCCCGGGGTGCGCACGCCGCATCCCCGGCTTCGTGCGCGCCGTCGCCGGCGTCATGCACCTGCCCGCCGTCGCCGACGCGCTCGCCGCGGACGACCGGGCCCAGCGCGACCTGCTGCTGCCGTGGGTCGAGCGCGGTCAGGCGGCGGGGGAGGTCCGCGCCGACCTCCCGCCCGCGCGCATCGCCTCGTGGCTCGCCCTGCTCTCCGGCGGCTTCCTCGAACGGGTCGCGACCGACCCCGACTTCAGCGTCGACGGCGAGCGGGACCTTCTGCTCGCCACGGCGCGGGAGTTCCTGACGGGCCACGGCCCCGGCGCGGGTGCGACCACCGGGGGTCGCCGCTAGGCAGGAGGGATGGCCGTGTGCCCCCACCCCTCCCGTGCGACCCCCTGACCGTGGGCGCCCTGCTCGCGCTCGCGTCGGCGCTCCTGTACGGGGTGTCGGACGTCGTGGGTGGCATCGTCTCGCGGCGGATGCCGTTCGTCCGGGTCGCGCTCTGGGGCCAGGTCGGCGGCCTCGTCGTGACGGGCGTCGTGGCGCCCTTCGCGGGGGGAGCCGGGCCGACGTCGGCCGACCTGCTCTGGGGCGGCCTCTCCGGGGTCGGCACCGGGGTCGCGATGGTCGCGCTGTTCCGGGGGATGAGCCGGGGCGCCATGTCCCTGGTGGTACCCGTGAGCGCCGTGGGCGGCCTCGCCCTGCCGGTCGTCGTGGCAGCGCTGGCCCTCGGGGAGCGACCCGCCCCGTGGACGTGGACGGGCGTGCTGCTGGCCCTGCCCGCGCTCTGGCTCGTGGCACGGGGCGGGCCAGGGGCGCCGGCGGGGGACGCGCGGGCCGTGCGCGACGGTCTGACCGCGAGCGTCGGCATCGGAGTGCAGTACCTCGCGCTCGCCCAGTCCGGTGGCGGGTCGGGCATCTGGCCGGTGGCCGCGGGCCGGGTGACGGCGGTCGGGTGCGTCGCGGCGCTCGCGATCCTGGCGCTCCGGCGCCCGCCCGCAGAGCCGCGACCCGCCCCCACCCCGGCGTTGCGCCTCGCGGCGGCCTCCAGCGGCGTCCTGGCCGCCGCGGCCCTGGTCTGCTACCTGCTCGCCGCCCGGACCGAGCTCGTCGCGGTGGCGGTCACCCTGTCGGCGCTCTACCCGGTGGTCCCGGTCCTGGTGGGCCTCAAGCTCCTGCACGAACGGCTCGCCCGTCGCCAGGCCCTCGGCCTCGCCCTGACGCTCGCCGCCTCGGCCCTCGTCGTCGTCCCCTGACGCAGCCTCCCCCGGCACGGCCTGGCGCGGACGGAGCACAGCACCAGGCCCCTCAGCCCCCCACACGCGGAGGACGAGGGCAGAGCCGAGGGGACGGCATCGCTTCGCCCGGACGTATCCCTCCCGTTTTTTTTTGAGACCTGGCGCCCGTGAAGTGTTCGTGGAGTATC
>NZ_JBHXAW010000488.1:0-1566 GCF_042726645.1 Isoptericola sp. NPDC060257 | reverse complement strand
CCTCGGCCACCGCACGCACACGGTCAGCCGGGACGGCGGCGACTCCTTCGCCCGCCCCTTCTCCGCCCTCCCCGAGACAGGCGAGCCTTGGTCGTCGTCAGCGCGCTCCCGTGACGAGGTCGAGCAGCGCCGTCGCGAACTCCGGGGCGAGCGAGGGGGAGTGGTCCGCGCCCGCGATCGACCACAGCTCGACCTCGGCGCCGCCCGTGCACCCGGCCCACGTCCTCACCGTGGTCTCGGCGCCGGCGACCGCGCTGTCGAGGTCGCGCCGGTCGGGAGCGGTGACGGGGGCCGCCGCGCACCCGTCGTGACGTGCCCACGCGGCGGCCGACTCCGCCGCCGCCGGGTAGGCGTGCCCGTCGCGGGTCCCGCCGCCCGCGCGGATCACGGGGTCGTCCGCGCCGTGCGCCTGCACCACGGTCACCGGGCGCGACGGCCGGCAGGCGCCGTCGTCCGCCGGCATCGCGCCCGCGAGCGACACCACGACGGACACGAGGTCGGCGTGGTCGCACGCGGTGCGATAGGCCATGAAGCCGCCGTTGGAGTACCCGACCACAGCGACCCGCTCGGGGTCCACGGCGTACGTGGCCGCGAGCGTGCGGATCACCTGCGCCAGGTACGCGGAGTCGTCGACGCCCGCGCGGTCGGCGCCGCAGCAGGCGTCGGTCGCGTTCCAGAACCGGCGCCCGTCCGGCCCCTCGGTGCCCTCGGGGAGGGCGTAGAGCACGCCGCGCGCGAGGGCCTGGTCCCGCAGCCCGAGCATGGCCTCCGCGCGCGCCGCGTCGGAGCCGAAGCCGTGCAGGACGAGGAGGAGCGGGGCGGGGAGGTCGGGCTGGTAGGCGGGCGGCACATGGAGCTGGACGGGCCGGCCGCCGACGTCGACGACGCCCGCCGTGCCTGCCGGCATCGCCTCGGCAGCCGCGAGCACCAGGGGCTGCTCGTCGGCCTGCGGAGGCACGGCGGAGCCGCAGGCCGTGAGCAGCAGGGTGACCAGCGCGACGAGGGTCGCCAGGATCGGGCGGTGCGCCGGCATGCCGTCGATTGTCGCGTGCGAGCGGCGCCCGGCATAGGCTGAAAACGGTGCGGAGGTGGTGCTCCGATGACGTGGCAGCTGGCGCTCCTGACGGCGGCGTTCGCGCTGGTCGCGACGGTCGCCGCCCGGTCGTGGGCGCATTCCGACGCGCACCGGGACGCCGTCGCCCGCCGGGCGCTCCGTCGTCGTGCCCCCGCCGCCGACCCGCTGCTGACGCTGACCGTCCAGGTGCGCCTGGGGGAGCTGGCGCGCGAGCTGCGCGCCATCGACGCCGACCCGCAGGTCTACGCCCGCGCCCACCACGCCCGCGCCGCGCAGGGCGCCTACGACGCCCTGCTGCGCGAGGCGTGCCGCCTCGCCGGGCTGAGCGTCGTCGACCTGCCCATGCGCGCCGGCGAGCGGGCCGAGTCCGCCGAACGGCTGCGCGAGGAGCTGGAGCTCAGCTCCCGCGGCTGGTCCTGGTGACCGGCCGAGGGAGGACGGGATCTCGAGGGAGGACGGACGACGGCGAGGGAGCACGAGGGCCGCGGCGG
>NZ_JBHXAW010000487.1:0-1570 GCF_042726645.1 Isoptericola sp. NPDC060257 | reverse complement strand
AGGCCTCCGCCCGCACGTACTCCTTCGACCGCGGCCGGATCCTCGACGCTCCGCGCGACGGCCGCCCGCCGGTGCGGCGCATCCCGGTGACCGACGGGCAGCTGGAGTTCGAGCGGGCGCACCTCGCGGCCAAGCTGCGCGTCCGCACCCCCGGCCTCGCGCCCGCGCTCGACGATGCCGCGCCGGTGCGCACGCACCCGCTCTTCGCCGTCGTCCCCGGTGCGCGCGAGGACTGGGAGCGTGGCTGAGCCCGACCCCGCCCGGGGTCGACGCGGAGCTCAGAGCCAGCCCAGGCTGACGGCGATGAGCAGCTGCGTCACCAGGAAGCCGGTGACGAGGTTGAGCCACAGGAAGCGTCGCCACCCGGCGTGCGCCTCCTCGCAGCGGTCGTCGGGCAGGTTCCGGAACGGCGCGACGCTCACGACGTACGGCACGACGAGCACGGCGGCGAGCGCCGCCGGCCAGCCCGCCAGGAGCAGCACGACTCCGGCCGCGGCGTAGGCCGCCATCGCCCCGCGCACCGTGCGCGCCGCACCGAGCCACGTGGCCACCGAGCCGATCCCGGCGGCGCGGTCCGCCTCGACGTCCTGCACCGCGCCGAACGCCTGGGACGCCATCCCCCAGAGGAAGAACGCCCCCAGCACGGCGACGACGGCGCCGGTGACCGTGCCGCCCGCCAGCGCCAGGCCGAAGGCGGCGGGGCTGACGAAGTGGGTCGCGGACGTCGCCGAGTCCAGCACCGGCCGCTCCTTGAACCGCAGACCCGGCGCGGAGTACGCGACCACGGCGAACACGCTCACGGCGAGCACCGCGGTGGAGGCGGCGTCCCCGACGAGGACCAGGTACGCGAGGAACGGGACGTTGCTGAGGACGGCGGCGCGCACCGTGAGGCGGTGCCACCGCCGGGACAGCACCACGCCCTCGATGCCGCCCTTGCGCGGGTTGCGCAGGTCCGACTCGTAGTCCCAGACGTCGTTGAGCCCGTACATCAGCAGGTTGTACGGGACGAGGAAGTACAGCGTGCCGACCACCAGCTCCGCGACGCCGACCCGGCCGGCCCCGCCCGCCAGCAGGTACGCCGCGGCGAACGGGTAGGCGGTGTTGATCCAGCTCACCGGGCGCGACGACCCCACCACCTGGCGCAGCGCGGCCGCCGGACCCACCGCCTGTCCCCCTGTCACGGGCGCCGTCATGCGTCGGCCTCCGCGCGCTCGTCGTCCCCCGCCAGCGCCCACAGGGCGGGCAGCAGCAGCGCGGCGACGACCGGCCAGGCGAGGTCCTCGACGGGCGTGAGCCACACGCGCACGCCCACGAGCGCGGCGCCGTCGTACCGGAACAGGTCGGCGGCGATCATCAGGCTGTCGAAGACGACGGTGAGCGCCACGAGCACGACGGCGGCGAGCGCCGTCGCCGCCCACCACCGGGCGCCGAGGCGGCGCACGCGCGCCACGACCAGCGCGAGGACGAGCGCCCCGGCGACGACGCCGACCGCGAGCCCGGCGTACGTCATCGCGCCTCCCGGACGGGGTCCGGCACCGCGTGCAGCGCGCCACGCCGGGCGGGGCGACGT
>NZ_JBHXAW010000486.1:0-1587 GCF_042726645.1 Isoptericola sp. NPDC060257 | reverse complement strand
CCCCTTCGCGGGCGCGGGCCAGTACGTCAACTCGTACTGGTCCGACAACGTGACGGCCGCCGCGACCCGGGCCGGAGGCACGCTCGGCGACTCGATGCGCGCCATCGCGAACGAGCCCACCTCGGTCTGGATGGACCGGATCAGCGCCATCGAGGGCAACGCCGACGGCCCCGGCCTGCGGACCCACCTCGACGCGGCGCTCGCGCAGAAGCAGGGTGACACCCCGCTGGTGGTCAACCTCGTGATCTACGACCTGCCCGGACGCGACTGCTACGCGCTGGCCTCGAACGGCGAGCTGCCCGCGACCGACGAGGGCATGCAGCGCTACGAGACCGAGTACATCGACGCCATCGTCGACATCCTCGACGACCCCGCGTACGAGGACCTGCGGATCGTCGCGACCATCGAGCCCGACTCGCTGCCGAACCTCGTGACCAACAGCAGCGAGCCGCTGTGCCAGCAGGCCGCGCCGTACTACCGCGAGGGGGTCGCGTACGCGCTGGACCGCCTGCACGACGTGGGGAACGTGTACAGCTACATCGACGCCGCGCACGCCGGCTGGCTCGGCTGGCCGAACAACGCCCAGCCCGCGGCCCAGCTCTTCGCGGACGTGGTGGGCAGCACGGAGGCGGGCTTCGACTCCGTGGCCGGCTTCGTCACCAACACGGCGAACTCCACGCCGCTCGCCGAGCCGTTCCTCGAGGACGGGAGTTTCGGCAGCGGCGGCTTCGTGCGCCAGGCGGAGTACTACGAGTGGAACGCCGACTTCGACGAGACGGACTGGACCGCCCACCTGTACGACCTGCTCGTCGCCGAGGGCTTCCCCTCCTCGATCGGCATGCTCATCGACACCCCCCGCACCGGCTGGGGCGGTCCGGACCGCCCCACCGCCGAGAGCACCTCGACCGACCTCAACACCTACGTCGACGAGTCCCGCGTCGACCGCCGCACCCACCGCGGCGCGTGGTGCAACCCGTCCGGAGCGGGCATCGGCGAGCGGCCGCAGGCCACGCCCGCCGGCTATCCCGAGTCGCACCTCGACGCCTTCGTGTGGGTCAAGCCCCCGGGCGAGTCCGACGGGTCCTCGGAGGAGATCCCGAACGACGAGGGCAAGCACTTCGACCGGATGTGCGACCCGACGTTCAACTCGCCGAAGCTGAACGGCCTCCTCACCGGGGCGCTCCCGGACGCGCCGCTGTCCGGCAAGTGGTTCGAGAGCCAGTTCCAGATGCTCGTGACCAACGCCTACCCGGCGATCGGCGACGGCGGCACGGACCCCGGCCCCGACCCCGACACCGAGGCGCCGAGCGCCCCGCAGGGCGTCACCGCGACGGCGGACGGCACGTCCGTCTCGGTGTCCTGGTCGGCGTCCACGGACGACACCCGGGTCACGGGCTACGACGTGCTGGTCGACGGCGTCGCCGCGACGTCGTCCACGACGACGTCGGCCACGGTGACCGGCCTGGACCCGGAGACGTCGTACGAGATCACCGTGACCGCGCGGGACGCGGCGGGGAACGTGTCGGCGGCGTCGGAGCCGGCGAGCGTGACGACGGGCTCGGACGACGGCGGCCCGGACCCGACCGA
>NZ_JBHXAW010000485.1:0-1588 GCF_042726645.1 Isoptericola sp. NPDC060257 | reverse complement strand
CCCCGCAGCTGTCCGCCGCCACCACCGACGAGCTGAAGAGCATCGCCACCAACCCCGAGGCCGGTAACCACGACCCCGTCCAGAACGGTGCGGCCGCCGGTGCCACCATCGGCTTCGTGTTCCCGTTCCGGCTCATCGGTGACCTGCTCAGCTTCCCCGCCCTGCGCGACGCCACGCTCTGCCTCATGGACCTCGACGCCGACCGGCTGGACCGGGTGGCGGGGGCGGCCCGCGAGCTCGTGGACCACCACGGCCTGCCCACCGTCGTCGAGCAGACCACGGACCGGCGGGCGGCCCTCGACGGTGCCGACTTCGTCATCATCACGTTCCAGGTGGGCGGCGTGGAGTCCTACCGGCACGATGTCGAGATCCCGCGCCGCTACGGCGTCGACCAGACCGTGGGCGACACGGTCGGCCCCGGCGGGGTGTTCCGGTTCCTGCGCTCGGTCCGCGCGTACCAGGACATCGCGGACGACGCGCTGGAGGTCTGCCCCGACGCGCAGTTCATCAACTACGCCAACCCGATGGCGATGGCCACCGCCTACCTCAACGCCCTCGGGCTGCGCACGGTGGGCCTGTGCCACAGCGTGCAGGGCACCACGCGCATGCTCGCCCGCACCCTCGACGTCCCCTACGACGAGGTCTCCTACCGGTGCGCGGGCATCAACCACCAGGCCTGGATCCTCGAGCTCCGCCGCGGCGCCGAGGACCTGTACCCGCGCCTGCGCCGGGTCATGGCCGAGCGTCACGTCCGCGGCCGGGCGGCCGCCGACCTGCTCGCCGACGACGGCGACCACTCGGACGCCGCGCTCGCCGCCAGCACCTACGAGGGCGGCAACGAGCAGGTGCGCACCACGCTGATGAACCACTTCGGGTACTTCGAGACCGAGTCCAGCCACCACGCGTCGGAGTACGTGCCGTGGTTCCGCAAGGACCCCGCCACGACGCTCGAGTACCTCCCGGAGCGCTGGGACTACTACGAGATCTGCTCCTCCCACGACGAGCAGGGCGACGTGGACGAGCAGCTCGAGCGGCTCAAGGCCGACCTCAGCCCGTCGGTCGAGTACGGGGCGTCGATCGTCAACGCCGTCGTCACGGGGGTGCCCGCCGTCGTGTACGGCAACGTGCCCAACGCGGGCCGGGTCATCACGAACCTGCCCGACGACGCCTGCGTCGAGGTCGCCTGCCTGGTGGACGCGAACGGCGTGCAGCCGACGTCGTTCGGGGAGCTCCCGCCGCAGCTCGCGGCGATCAACCGCACCAACGTCAACGTCCAGACGCTCGCCGTCCGGGCCGCCCTCACCGGCGACGTCGAGCACGTGCACCACGCCGTCGCCCTCGACCCGCTGACGTCCGCGCACTGCACGCTCGAGCAGGCCCGCGCGATGACGGACGAGCTCCTCGAGGCCCACGCCGCGCTGCTGCCCGCCGCGCTGCGGCCGGCGTCGTCCGCGTCGTCGTCGGCGTCCACCCTCGAGCGCGACCCCGTCCTGGCGCGCTGAGCCCTCGTGGTGCCCCGGCGACGCGGCCGGGGCGCCACCCGCGGGGCCGCGCCGCGGCCCCCACGCGGGCTCGGATACACAAAGGC
>NZ_JBHXAW010000484.1:0-1620 GCF_042726645.1 Isoptericola sp. NPDC060257 | reverse complement strand
TACGCGGCCTGGCCGACGTGCTGCAGGTCGTCGCCGACGACGCTGACGAGCCGCACCCCGAGCGTGACCGGCGGGTCCCACCTCGTGTCCACGACGCGGTCCAGGTCGGCGGCGGTCACCGTCGTCAGGTAGGCGGTCGTCGCGGCGTGCACGCCGTCGAGGTAGCCCCGCAGCAGGGCCGCGTCGACGCGGACGGCCGCGACCTGCTCCGGCGTGTGGCCGTAGCCGGTGTCCGCGACGTCGAACGGCAGCCCGAACCTCTCCGCCCAGCCGTCCGCCGTCCACCGCTGCTCGGTGCCGGCGACGTCCGCGACGTGGTCGTCCTGCACCCGCGCCAGGTGCCACACGAGCCACGCGACGGTGTTCGCCTCCGGGTCGGGGCGGTACGTCAGCCGGTCGGCCGTGGCTCCGCGCAGCACGCGGTGCGCCGTCTCGGCGATCCGCCCGAAGGCGTCGGTCAGCAGGGCGACGTGCGGTACGGACGCGTCCGTCATGGTGCTCCTCCTCCCCGGCGCCCCGGGCGGGCGCCGGTCAGCGACGGTCGACGGTGACGTGCGCGGACGTCACCGTCGCGGACAGGTAGGCGGCGCTGCGGCCGTCGGCGGGCTGCTCGCCGTGGTCGACGACGAGCGTCGCGCCGGCGCTCGGCAGCACCGAGCCGTCGAGGACGACCTGGCCGGACGCGCCGCGCACCTTGAGGTTCACCGGGGTGCCCGCCGGGAGGCGCAGGTCGATCGCGCCGGAGACCGTCTTGGCCGTGATCAGCGGGCTCGCCTGGGTGGCGGTGACCGTCGCGGCCCCCGACACGGTGGTCAGGGAGACCCGCGCGAGCGCGCCCGCCAGGGCGATCGACCCGGCCGCGCTGTTCGCCGTCACGTCCCCGGTGTGCCCCTCGGCCGACAGCGCGCCCGAGACGGTCTTGAGCGACATCGGCCCGGTCGTGCCGGTCGTGCGCACGGCGCCGGTCACGGTCTTCACCGCGACCTTGCGGCCCCCGGCGACCTCGACGTCCGCGCCGAGGGTGCCGACGTCGACCGCCCCGTCCGCCGGGACGACGACGCGCACCACGGCACGCTCGCTCTGGCGCGGGTTGCGCAGCTTCGCCATGACGGAGTCGAGCACGGAGCTCTCGTAGCCCACGCGCAGCCGGTCCCCGTCGCGCACGACCTGGAGCGGCTTGGCGCTCACCTCGAGCAGCTCGATCCGCACGCCCGTCGCGGCCGGGTCGGCGACGACGTCGGCGCGCCCGTCCTGCAGGCGGAGCGTCACCCCCGTGGCCTGCTCGACGTCGATGGTCTGCGGGGCGGCGACCGCCCACGACTCCGTGCTCATGAGGCTCCCTGTGGTGCTCGGGCTGTGCTGGGGACGGGTACCACCCTGGCAGAGCCCGGGGACGTCCGGATCGGGGATGCCCCGGATTCCGACCCCGGGCCTCCGGTGTGGGACCATGGGAACCGACCCCTCGTCCATCCTTCGTGAGGAGACCACCATGAGCAAGCGCGGTCGCAAGCGCCGTAGCCGCAAGGGCAACGCCGCCAACCACGGCAAGCGTCCCAACGCCTGAGCACAGGCAGCAGACGTCTCGCCGAGACACGTCGAAGGGCCGGGAACCCCGCGGGG
>NZ_JBHXAW010000483.1:0-1632 GCF_042726645.1 Isoptericola sp. NPDC060257 | reverse complement strand
GCTCCGCGAGGTAGTACTACCTCGCGGAGCTTCGTACTACCTCGCCGTTTCTCGTATTACCTCGGCTCAGAGGACGCGGCACCCGAGGGGCCGCGGACCAGCGCGACGCGGCGGGGGCCGTCCATGAGGACGTCGACGGCGTCCACCCACTGCTCGACGGCGCCGGGCAGGCCGCGCACGGCGTCCCCGGCGGCGTCCCGCAACAGCTCGGGCAGCGCGCGCAGCCCGCGGGACGGGCGGTCGAAGAACGGCTCCGTCGCGGGGCCGTCGAGGGCCGGCAGCCCCAGCTCGCGCTGCCGCTCGTGCAGCGCGTCGCACGCGGCGCCGAGCGCGGCGTCCCGCTCCTGCCAGGTCGTGGCCGCGAGCGCCCGGTCCAGGTGCGGGCCCGCGGTCACGGCCGACGGGGTGCCCGCGAACGCGGTGCCGAGCCACTTGGGGTAGGGCGGCCAGCGCCGCTCCAGCAGCACCCCGAGCCGCAGCAGGGCGCCCGCCAGGCGGGCGGCGAGCACCCGCGACCCGGTGTCGTCCCCCCGTACCCCGGTGCGCCCGACGAACGGCAGCTCCTGCCCGACCCGCGCCCACTCGGCCGCGAGGACGTGCAGCCACACGTCGTGCGGGTACCAGGCGAGCCGGTCCCGGATCGCGGTGAGCTCCCCCGGCCCGTCGTGGAAGACGTCGCCGGCGGTCACCTCCAGCACGCTCTGCCCCGTGAGCGCCAGCCAACCCACGGCGTCGAGGTCGGTCGTCGGGTCGAGCCCGAGCCGCGACACCGCGAACCCGCGCGGGCTCGCGACCTCGACACGATGGCGCACCACCGGGTCCCAGGTCGTGGCGAACCGCACCGGAAGGCCCGCGTGCTCGGCCGGCAGCGCGCCCTCCAGGTGGGTGTCGACGGCCGCGACGTCCCGCTCGTCGACCAGCAGCGTGAGCCGCAGCCCCCAGTCGTGGTCGCGCGACGTCGCGTCGTCGAGCCCCAGGACGTCGGACCCGCTGCCCAGCCGGCCCGCGGCGTACGGCAGGCCGGGACGCCACGCCTGCAGCAGGGGGCGGACGACGTCGTCGTGGTACGCGCGGGCGAGGTCGATGCCGGTGGTCACGCCGCCATGCTGCCAGCAGGCCGCCGGAGGGCCGTCACACCGCGGCCCGCCGTACCGTCGAGAGGCTGAGGAGAGGAGACCACCATGAGGGTCCTCGTCGCCGGAGCGACCGGAGCCGTCGGCAGCAGGCTGGTGCCGCTGCTGCTCTCGGCGGGACACCAGGTCGTCGGCACCGCACGCAGCGAGCCGCGCCTCGAGGCGGTGCGTGCCGCGGGGGCGGAAGGGGTCGTCATGGACGGCCTGGACCCCGGCTCCGTCCGGGACGCCGTCACGGCCGCCGCGCCGGACGTCGTCGTGCACCAGCTCACCGCCCTGTCGTCGATCTCCGGCGACTTCCGCCGCTTCGACCAGGACTTCGCCGTCACCAACCGGCTGCGGACCGAGGGCACCGACTCCCTGCTCGCCGCGGCCGTCGCGGCGGGGGCCCGGCGGTTCGTAGCCCAGAGCTACACCGGGTGGCCCAACGAGCGGGCCGGCGCCCTGGTGAAGACCGAGGAGGACCCCCTCACCGGCGACCCCGGCAAGGAGGCCGTCC
>NZ_JBHXAW010000482.1:0-1637 GCF_042726645.1 Isoptericola sp. NPDC060257 | reverse complement strand
GACTCCTTCGTCATCTGGGTCACCGAGCTCCCGCAGACCCGGGACAAGTACTACCTGGAGCTCAACGAGATCGTCCTCTCGTGACGTTCCCGGGCGACGACCCGTCGCCCGGGAACACCACACGCCCTCGGGATGTTGAGGGCGATGGCGCCTCAGGACGCGAAAGACCACCAGACGAGCAGGAGAGAACGTGACCGATCAGCCGACCAACACCACCGGTGAGGCCACCGTGCACGACATCGTCATCGTGGGTTCGGGCCCGGCGGGCTACACCGCGGCCGTCTACGCCGCGCGGGCTGGTCTGGCGCCCGTGGTCATCGCGGGCTCCGTCACCGCGGGTGGCGCGCTCATGAACACCACCGAGGTGGAGAACTTCCCCGGCTTCCCCACCGGCATCCAGGGTCCTGACCTCATGGAGGCGATGCGCGAGCAGGCCGAGAAGTTCGGCGCCCGCGTGCTGTGGGACGACGCCGAGCAGGTCGAGCTCACCGGCGACATCAAGACGGTCGTCACCGGCGGCGGCGAGACCTTCAAGGCCCGCGCCGTGATCCTCGCGACCGGCTCCGCGTACCGCGAGCTCGGACTGCCCGAGGAGAAGCAGCTCTCCGGCCGCGGCGTCTCGTGGTGCGCCACCTGCGACGGGTTCTTCTTCCGCGACCAGCACATCGCCGTCGTCGGCGGCGGCGACTCCGCGATGGAGGAGGCGACCTTCCTCACGCGCTTCGCGTCCAAGGTGACGATCGTGCACCGCCGCGACTCGCTCCGCGCCTCGAAGATCATGGCCGACCGCGCCCAGGCCGACCCGAAGATCGAGTTCGCCTGGAACAGCGAGGTCGCCGGCATCTCCGGTGAGGACAAGGTCACCGGGCTGACGCTGCGCGACACCGTCACGGGTGAGGAGCGCGAGCTCGACACCACCGGCCTGTTCGTCGCGATCGGTCACGACCCCCGCACCGACCTGGTCAAGGGCCAGATCGACCTGGACGACGAGGGCTACATCCTCGTCGAGGGTCGCTCCACCCGCACCAACCTGCCGGGCGTCTTCGCCTGCGGCGACGCGGTGGACCACACCTACCGGCAGGCGATCACCGCCGCCGGGTCCGGTTGCGCCGCCGCTCTCGACGCCCAGTCGTACCTCACCGAGGTGGCCGATGCCGAGGGCGAGCAGTCCCTCGCCGGCACCCCGGCCGTCCCCAACCCGGACGGGCTCCCCGCCGCGCTTGCCGGCTGACCTTTTCTCACCGATCCCTAAGGAGCGACACATGGCTACCGTCGCCGTCACCGACGACACGTTCAAGGCCGAGGTTCTCGAGTCCGATGTCCCTGTCCTCGTCGACTTCTGGGCGACCTGGTGCGGCCCCTGCCGCATGGTGGCCCCGATCCTCGAGGAGCTCTCGGACGAGTACGAGGGCAAGATCAAGATCGTGAAGCTGGACACCGATGCCAACCAGGCCACCACGATGGCCTACGGCATCACGTCGATCCCGACGCTCAACGTCTACTCCGGCGGTGAGCTCGTGAAGTCCGTGATCGGCGCCCGGCCGAAGCGCGCTCTGCAGGAGGAGATCGAGGCGGTGCTCGCGCCGAGCGCCTGATCGCCTCCACGAAGGCCGCCCGTGTTTCACGTGAAACACGGG
>NZ_JBHXAW010000481.1:0-1640 GCF_042726645.1 Isoptericola sp. NPDC060257 | reverse complement strand
GTCGGCTCGAACGTCACGATCGTCGGCGTGGGCGACGACGCCCGGGTCGTCGGCGTGAGGGGTTGCCCCCAACACGCTTTCCAAGCGTGCGCCATAGGCCGCTAGGCGAATCCTCCTGGAGCGCGACCCGCATCCTGCGCGGGCAGCCCCAGAAGAATAGCCGACACCCTGCCGTGGCTCCGAATCCTGCGGGGGTGACGGCGGTCTCGCCCGCCGGTTTCGGGACGGGGCGGGGTCTCGGTTAGGCTGTCCGGCAGACCCCTCGTGCGGCACCATCTCGCCGAACTCCCCCAGGGCCGGAAGGCAGCAAGGGTAAGTGAGCTCTGGTGGGTGTGCGGGGGGTCCTTCACGTCCGGCCCGGCCCTCGCAGCGTCGCGAGAAGTGCCGCGGGTCACAGAATCCACCATCCGGACGGAGAATCGTCCACTGCGTGAGATTTCCTCGCCGTCGGCTTGGTGAACCGGGTCGCGGGTGGTCACTCTGAGGTCATGTCCCGCATCGCTCCCGCAGCCATCTCGACCGCGCGCTCCTGCCGTCGCGTCGAGATGTGCCGCGCCGCGACGACCCCGGGCCGCACGGGCACGCGCCGAATGTGCGAGCTCGGCTGACGCCTCACCGGCATCGCACCCGACGACGTCGTCGTCGCCCCTCCCCGGCCCGCCCGGGGAACCACGCACTCCCTGCCGCCTCGAGCTGATGGCCGTGGCCGCCGCACCCCCACCCCGCCTCATCGGCGCCGCACCCGGCGCCTGCCCGGAAGGACCACCATGTCCCGGAACAGCACCCGCACCCGCCTCCTCACCGTCACCGCGATCGCCGCGGCCGCCACGTTCACGCTGTCCGCCTGCGGCGGCTCCGGCAACGCCGAGGGCGACGGCACGCTCCGCGTCGGCGTCGTCGGCGCGTCCGACGACAAGTGGGCCGTCTTCACCGACAAGGCGAAAGAGGAGGGCCTCGACATCGAGCTCGTCGACCTGCAGGACTACACGCAGGCCAACCCCTCCCTCTCGCAGGGCGAGCTGGACGCGAACCAGTTCCAGCACCTGCAGTTCCTCGCCGGCTACAACGTCGACGCCGACGACGACCTGACGCCGATCGGCGCCACCGCCGTCTACCCGCTGGGCCTGTACTCGGAGAAGCACACCTCGGTCGAGCAGATCCCCGCCGGCGGCGAGGTCGCCGTGCCGAACGACCCGACCAACCTGGCCCGCGCGCTCCTCGTGCTGCAGGACGCCGGCCTCATCGAGCTCAAGGACGGCGGCAGCGCCGTCTCCACCGAGGCCGACGTGCTGCCCAGCTCCAAGGTCACCGTGACGCCGGTCGCCGCCGAGCAGACGCCGATCCAGCTCAAGTCGGTGGACGCGTCCATCGTCAACAACGACTTCCTCGAGGACGCCGGGCTGTCCGCGGACGACGCCCTCTTCCAGGACGACCCCGACTCGGACGCCGCCGCGCCCTACATCAACGTCTGGGTGGCCCGCGCCGAGGACAAGGACGACCCCGACCTGGCGAAGCTGGTCGAGATCTCCCACTCGGACGAGGTCGTCGCGGCCGAGCAGAAGGCCTCCGGCGGCACCGCCGTCATCAAGGACAACTCGCCCGAGGAGCTGCAGGAGCCGGGCCTCGACGGCCCCGATCCC
>NZ_JBHXAW010000480.1:0-1651 GCF_042726645.1 Isoptericola sp. NPDC060257 | reverse complement strand
GCGATCGACGGGCACCGCATCGGCGAGAAGGTGGCCTACACCGCGCCGAACGGTCGCGAGATCCCCGCCGTGATCTTCACCGCGTCCTCACGGGCGGTCGACGCCTCGGCGCCCGCCGTGCGCACCGTCGCGAGCGCGCCGCCGGGGATCTCCAGCGCCCGGTCCATCGTCTCGGGGTCTCCGATGACGGTCCACTCGTACGGGGAGGACAGGGACGTCCCGTCGACGACGATGGCGTTCCCCTCGTCCTCGAACCAGGTGGACGTGACGAGGCGCACCCCGTTGAGCTCGACGACCTCCGCGCCCGCGTTGCGCAGCTCCTCCAGCACGTTGAACATCTGCGACGCCTTCAGCGCGCCGCCGGGGTCCTGGATCGTGACCCGCACGCCCGGCCCCTGCGCCGGCAGCCGCCCCGACAGGATGCCCTCGGACTCCGCACGCTGCTCCGCCAGCTCGAGGGCCGACCGCGCCTGCCCGGAGCCGGACTCCAGCTCGTCGCGCGTCGCCTCCAGCCCCGAGACCTCGTCACCGAGCTGCTGCGCCCGGTCCGTGACCTCGTCGAGCAGGCGCACCAGATCTTCCTGCCGGGCCGACGACAGCTGGTCCGACGCCGACTGCTGCACCTGCACGACCAGCGCGAACCCCAGCGCGGCGCACAGCACGCCCGCCAGCACCTGGGACCGGCTCGCCCGGGGGCGCAGCGCCGCCCCGAGCCGGCGCCAGCCGCTCGCTGCGGGGCCTGCGGTCCCGTCGGTCCTGGGCCCCGTCGCCGGCTCGCTCGTCGGAGTCCCGGTCAGGGGCGCCGCGTCGGCCGGGCCCTCGGTGCCCCCGGCCGGGCTCTCGTCGGCAGGGTTCGCGCTCTCCGGCTCATGGTGCCCCGGGGTGACGTCCGAGGGCGCGGCCTGTGTCTCGACCGGAGTCTCGATCGGGTGCGGCGCCGCCGGGTCGGTCTCGTCGTCCGTGCCGTCGCCCGCAGGCGCCGCAAACGTGTCGACGTGCGGCGCGGCGCGCGTCACCGGTTCCTCGTCGTCCGCAGGCTCGTCACCGAGGGCAGCGCCCTCCGCAGAGGTGTCGGCCTGCGTGGAGGGGGCGTCGACCGGCGCCTCGTGGGAAGGAACGACCGAAGGCGCGTCCTCCTCCGGGAGATCCGGTCCCCCCGCGACGTCGGGCTGCTCGTCCGCCGCGTCGGGGGCCTCGCGGCCCTCGGAGGACCCGGCGGTCACGTCGTCGTCCGTGCCGGTGACGTCGGTGGCGTCGGGGGTGTCGGGGCGGTCGCCCTTCGAGTCGCTCATCCGCCGCTCACGCCTTGAACAGGTGGCGGCGGATCGCCGCCGCGTTCGAGAAGATCCGGATGCCCAGCACCACCACGACCGCGGTCGACAGCTGCGCGCCCACGCCCAGCTGGTCGCCCAGGAACACGATGAACGCCGCGACGACCACGTTCGACAGGAACGACACCAGGAACACCTTGTCGTCGAACAGCCCGTCGAGCTTGGCGCGGAGGCCCCCGAACAAGGCGTCCAGCGCGGCCACGACCGCGATCGGAAGATAGGGCTGCAACGCCACCGGCACCGTCGGCTGCAGCACCAGACCGGCGATGACGCCGATCACGAGCCCGATCGCGGCGATCATGAGCGTTCCTCCTCGGCTG
>NZ_JBHXAW010000479.1:0-1663 GCF_042726645.1 Isoptericola sp. NPDC060257 | reverse complement strand
TAAACCCCCCTGCTCCCCGGCGGGCCCTCCCGGTGCGCCCCGCGCCGGTGGGCCGGCGGCGGGCCGCGCTGCGTGGAAAATAACAACACCGCCGAAGCTTACCCCGGGGGCGGTTCGGGCCCCCGGGCCCCGCCCCGGCTCGCGCCGGGGCGGATCGACGACGAGGCTGGAGACATGCGCAGAGCGAAGATCGTGTGCACCATCGGACCCGCGACGGCGTCCCCGACCAAGCTCCGTGAGCTGGTCGACGCGGGCATGGACGTGGCCCGGATCAACCGGAGCCACGGAGAGCAGGCGGAGCACGAGGCCGTCTACCACGGTGTCCGAGAGGCGGCGAAGGAGTCCGGCCGCAACGTCGCAGTCCTCGTCGACCTCCAGGGCCCGAAGATCCGGCTCGGCCGGTTCGCGGGCGACCAGAAGCACTACCTCAACGAGGGTGACACGTTCACCATCACCACCGAGGACGTGGAGGGCACCAAGGAGCTCGTCTCGACGACCCACAAGGGTCTGGCGGGCGACGCCCGCGTCGGCGACCCGCTCCTCATCGACGACGGCAAGGTGCGCGTGCGCGTCACCGCCGTCGAGGGCCCGCGCGTCGTCACGACCGTCGAGGTCGCCGGCCCGGTCTCGAACAACAAGGGCATCAACCTCCCCGGCGTCGCGGTCTCCGTGCCGGCGCTGTCGGAGAAGGACACCGACGACCTGCGCTGGGCGCTGCGCATGGGCGCGGACATCATCGCGCTGTCGTTCGTGCGGTCCGCCAAGGACTACGACGACGTCGCGGCGATCATGGCGGAGGAGGGCCGCACGGTCCCCGTCGTCGCCAAGATCGAGAAGCCGCAGGCGGTGGAGAACCTGGAGGAGGTCGTCGCGGCCTTCGACGGCTTCATGGTGGCGCGCGGCGACCTCGCCGTGGAGATGCCGCTGGAGCAGGTCCCGCTGGTGCAGAAGCGCATCGTCGAGCTGGCCCGCCGCAACGCGAAGCCCGTCATCGTCGCCACGCAGGTGCTGGAGTCGATGACCACGAGCCCGACGCCGACGCGCGCCGAGGCCTCCGACTGTGCCAACGCGGTGCTCGACGGCGCCGACGCGGTCATGCTCTCGGGCGAGACCAGCGTGGGCGACTACCCGATCATCACGGTCCAGACGATGGCCCGGATCATCGAGGCGACCGAGGAGATGGGTCGCGAGCGCATCGCCCCCCTGGGCTCCTCGCCGCACACCCGCGGCGGCGTCATCACCCGTGCGGCCGCCGAGATCGGCGAGACGCTCGGGGTCAAGTACCTCGTGACGTTCACGCAGTCGGGCGACTCGGCCAAGCGCATGTCGCGCCTGCGCTCGGGCATCCCGCTGCTGGCCTTCACGCCGGAGGAGAGCGTGCGCAACGTCCTCGCGCTCACCTGGGGCACCACCACCTACCAGGTGCCGAAGGTCGACAGCGTCGACGCGATGGTCGGCCAGGTGGACTCCACGCTGCGCGCCAACGGGCTCGCCGAGCCCGGCGACCGCGTCGTGATCGTCTCCGGCGCCCCGGTGGGCGTGCCCGGCACGACGAACTCGATCCTCGTGCACCAGGTCGGCAGCCACTCCGACGTCTGATCGCACCTGCGCGAGGCGGCTCCGTCTCGCGCCGGCACGCCGGGGGCGTGCGGCAGGTTCTGCC
>NZ_JBHXAW010000478.1:0-1663 GCF_042726645.1 Isoptericola sp. NPDC060257 | reverse complement strand
GTCGGGTGGCGGGCCCGCGGCGTCTCGTCGGTCGGCTGCGTCAGCGGGTCGGGGCCGGGCGGTACTGCCAGGGCCAGCGGGGCGGGTTGGTGCGCTCGGCGACCCGCCGGTACAGCAGCCCGATGGCGGCGGCGACGGTCGCCGGGTCCTCGACGGCGCTCATGTGGCCGGCCGCGGGGACGACGGTCAGCGCGCCGTCCCGCGCGGCGTGCACCATGTGCTCGGCCTCGACCAGCGGGGTCACCTGGTCCTCCGCCCCGACCACCACGGAGACGGGGCCGTCGAAGGTCCGCAGCACGTCGGTACGGTCCGGGCGCGCCGCCATCGCGCGCTGCGCCCAGGCGACGCCCGAGGGCGACTGCGCGCGGATCCAGGACTCCAGCAGCGGGAAGAGGTTCCGCCGCTTCTCCACGCTCGTCGGCCCGAGCAGCGTGCCGGGCATGCTGAGGACCGGGTCGAGCGTCTGGTCCTCCGTGACGGCGGCCGCGATCCGCAGCCGGTTCGCGCGCGCGGCGTCGAGGTCGGCGGTCGACTTGGTGTCGACGAGCCCGAGACCGACGACGAACCCCGGGTGCCGCTCCGCCAGGGCGAGCGCCACGTAGCCCCCCATCGACAGGCCGACGACGACCGCGTTGCCCTCACCCTGCTCCCGCATGGTGTGGTGCACGGCGTCGGCGACGTCCTCGAGCCGCGGCGGGATGCCGCCGAGGTCGGAGTGCCCCTGGCCGGGCAGGTCCACGCCGATGGCGCGCACCCCCTCGGGCAGGGCCTGCGCCGCTGCCGCCCACATGCGGTGGTCCAGCGGGAAACCGTGCAGCAGCACGACCGGCGTGCCCGCCCCGTCGTGGAGCGGGTAGGTCGCCAGGAGCGCAGAGGTGGTGGTCATCGTCGACTCCTCGTCATCGCCTTGTCATCAGGACAACCTCATCGCGGCACCGTCTCGGCCGTCCGCACCTCGCCGTCGTAGTGCGTGGGCAGAGCGGCGTGGCCGGGCAGCACGTGCCCGACGATCTCGTCGAGGACCCGGCGCACCGCCGGCTCCCCGACCCACAGGTGCTTCGCGCCGTCGACGCCGATCACCTCGGCCTGCGGCACGCGCGCGAACCGCCGACGGGCCTCGTCGGGCCGCAGGTAGTCGTCGTGCTCGGGCACCAGGACCACCAGCGGCCGGCCGAACTCGGCCCAACGGTCGAGGTCGGCGTCCGTGGCACGGTGCAGCGGGGGCGACAGCAGGATCGCGCCCTCGACGGCAGGGTCGGTGCCGTGCTTGAGCACCAGCTCGGTGCCGAACGACCACCCGACGAGCCACGGGCGCGGCAGCTCGCGGAACTCGGCGAGCTCGATCGCGGCGGCGACGTCGTACCGCTCCGCCTCGCCGCCGTCGAACGCGCCGTCGGACGTGCCGCGCGGCGACGACGTGCCGCGGGTGTTGAAGCGCAGGACGGCGAGGTCCGCGAGCGCGGGGAGGCGCCAGGCCGCCTTCCGGTAGACGTGCGAGTCCATGTAGCCGCCGTGCGTGGGCAGCGGGTGGAACGTGAGGAGGGTCGCGACCGGGTCCCGGTCGGCCGGGAGGGCGAGCTCGCCGACGAGCGTGAGCCCGTCCGCGGTGTGCAGCTCGACGTCCTCGCGGCGGGCGGGGAGCATCGTGAGGGAGCGGATCTGG
>NZ_JBHXAW010000477.1:0-1676 GCF_042726645.1 Isoptericola sp. NPDC060257 | reverse complement strand
GGCCGGGCGCCCCCCCCCCCCCGCCCCCCGCCCGGGGGGGGGGGGCGCCCCCGGGGGGGCCCCCCCCGGGGGGGGGGGGGGGGTGGGGGCCCCCCCCCGACGCCGAGGTGACCGGCGAGCTCGCCGTCTGCGCCGGGTCGTGCGGGCCGGGCAACCTGCACCTCATCAACGGCCTCTACGACGCGAACCGCTCCAGGCTGCCGGTGCTCGCCATCGCGTCGCACATCCCGAGCGCGCAGATCGGCACGCAGTTCTTCCAGGAGACCCACCCGGACCGCATCTTCAACGAGGCGTCCGTGTTCTCGGAGCTGATCTCGTCCCCGGCCCAGCTGCCGCGCGTCACGCGGTCCGCCATCCAGCACGCGCTCGCCGCGCCGGGCGTCGCGGTGCTCACCCTGCCGGGCGACGTCGCCGACGAGCGCGTGCCCGACGACGACGCCCCGATCCTCGTGCCCGGCGCCTGCCCGGCGCGCGTCGTGCCGAACACCGCCGACGTCGAGGCCCTCGCCGACGCGATCAACCAGGCCAAGAAGGTCACGCTGTTCGTCGGCGCCGGCGCGCGCGACGCCCGCGACGCCGTCCTGGAGCTCGCCGACCTGGCGGCCGCGCCCGTCGGCCACTCGCTGCGCGGCAAGGAGATCATCCAGTACGAGAACCCCCACGACGTCGGCATGTCCGGCCTGCTCGGCTACGGCTCCTGCCACGAGGCGATGCACTCGGCGGACCTGCTGGTGATGGTGGGCACCGACTTCCCGTACGACTCGTTCCTGCCCGCCGACGTCCGCACCGCGCAGATCGACGTCGACGCCTCCCACCTGGGCCGCCGCACCCGCCTCGACCTGCCGGTGCACGGCGACGTCGGCGAGACCCTGAAGCTGCTCAACCCGCTGATCAAGCGCAAGAAGGACCGCAAGTTCCTGCGCTCGATGGTCGACAAGCACGCCGGGCTCATGACCAAGGTCGTCGGCGCGTACACGCGCAACGTGGAGAAGCACACGCCCATCCACCCCGAGTACGCAGCCGTGCAGCTCGACGAGACGGCGGCCGACGACGCCGTGTTCACCGTCGACACCGGCATGAACAACGTGTGGGCGGCCCGCTACCTCACGCCCAACGGGAAGCGGCGCGTCATCGGGTCGTTCATCCACGGGTCGATGGCGAACGCCCTGCCGCACGCCATCGGCGCCGCGTTCGCGGAGCCCGGCCGGCAGGTGGTGGCGCTCGCCGGCGACGGCGGCCTGTCCATGCTGCTGGGCGAGCTCATCACCGTGCGCACCTACGACCTGCCGGTGAAGGTCGTCGTCTTCAACAACGCGACGCTCGGCATGGTGAAGCTGGAGATGCTGGTCGAGGGGCTGCCGTCGTACGGCACCGACTCCCCGCCCGTGGACTACCGCAACATCGGCCTCGCCGTCGGGATCCCGTCCGTCCGGGTCGAGCGGCCGAAGGACCTGCGCCGCGCCCTCCGGGACGGGCTGGACCGCAAGGGCCCGGCGCTCATCGAGGTCGTCACCGACCCGAACGCGCTGTCCATCCCGCCGTCCATCACGTCGGGGCAGATCCGCGGGTTCGCCACGGCGATGACGAAGCAGGTCTTCGGCGGCGGCATGGGCGAGGTCATGTCCATGGCGCGCTCCAACCTGCGGAACCTGCCTCGGTAGCGGCGGTGCCGGCAC
>NZ_JBHXAW010000476.1:0-1683 GCF_042726645.1 Isoptericola sp. NPDC060257 | reverse complement strand
CGACGGGGGTGCGGTCCTCAGCGGGCGGCCTTGAGCGCCTTCGCGACGGGGGAGCGGTCCGCGAGGGCCGAGGTGACGCGGTCGAGGTAGATCGCGAGGAACACGACCGCGAGGCCGGCCTCGAACCCGAGCGCGATGTCGACGCTCGACAGGGCGCCCACGACGTCACCGCCGAGGCCGCCGGCGCCGACCATGCCGGAGATGACCACCATCGACAGGGCGAGCATGATCACCTGGTTGACGCCCGCCATGATGGTGGGCATCGCCAGCGGGATCTGGATCTGCCGCAGGATGCGGCGGTCGGTGGAGCCGAACGCGCGGCCGGCCTCCACCACCTCGGAGTCGACCTGGCGGATGCCCAGCTCCGTGAAGCGCACGCCGGGGGCGAGCGCGAACACGATGGTCGCGATGATGCCGGGCACAGGGCCGGTGAGGAAGATGACGACCGTCGGGATCAGGTAGACGAAGGCGGGCATCGTCTGCATGAAGTCGAGGATCGGCCGCACGATGCGCGAGACGTGCTCGTTGCGCGCCGACCAGATCCCGAGCGGGATGCCGATCAGCAACGCGACCACGGAGGCCAGCAGCACGAGCGCCAGGGAGTCCATGGCGTTGTCCCACTGGTCCATCGCGGCGATGAGCACGAAGCCGATCAGCGAGCCGACCGCGAGCTTCCAGCCCTTCGCCCAGAAGGCGATCGCAGCGAGCACGATCGCGACGACGAAGAACGGCGGGGTGCTGAGCACCCAGTCCAGGCTGTCGTAGATCGACTCGAAGAAGGTCTTGATGCCGTCGAAGAGCGGGTCGAACGTGTCGGTGACCCAGCCGATCGCCGTCTCGATCCAGTCACCGATCTCGACGCGGGGGACAAGAGTGTCGGTAGCGGCGGTGATCATGCCGGGGCTCCTTCCGTCGTCCCGGCAGGTTCGTCGTCGGCCGCACCCTCCTGCGGCTCCTGCGTCGTCCCGGGCGTGGAGACGTTGCCGTTCTCGACGGCCTCGCCGGCCATCGCCTCGAGGAGGGTCACGCGCGGCACGACGCCGACCAGGCGACCCTCGTCGTCGACCACCGCGAGCGGCACGGCGGACTCGGCCGCCGGCGCGAACAGCTCGGCGAGCGGCGTGTCCTGGTGCACCGAGGTCACGTCGGCGTCGATGAGGCCCTCGAGCTTCTCGACGCCCTCCTTGGTGGCGCGCACGGCGTCGTCGGCCCGCACGAGGCCCTTGAGGACGCGGCGGCGGTCGACGGCGAACGCGCCGGAGACCTCCGCCTCGCGCATCTCGCGCGCCGCCTGCCGCGGCCCGCCACCGGCGGGGACGGTGAGGCGCGGCCGCTGCATGACGGACGACGCGGTGAGCACGCGGGAGCGGTCGACGTCGGCCACGAACTTCTCCACGTAGGAGTTGGCCGGGTCGGACAGGATCTGCTCGGCGGTGCCGATCTGCACGATGCGGCCGTCACGCATGACGGCGATCCGGTCGCCCAGGTGCATGGCCTCGTTGAGGTCGTGCGTGATGAAGATGATCGTCTTGCCCAGCTTCTCCTGGAGCTCCAGGAGCTGCTCCTGCATCTCCGAGCGGATCAGCGGGTCGAGTGCGCTGAACGCCTCGTCCATGAGCAGCACGTCGGTGTCGGCCGCCAGCGCGCGGGCGAGGCCCACGCGCTGGTGCATGCCGCCGGACA
>NZ_JBHXAW010000475.1:0-1683 GCF_042726645.1 Isoptericola sp. NPDC060257 | reverse complement strand
GCGGTGACCCGAGGGTCACCGCCGCGTCGTCGTGCTGGTCGGAGCTCAGGCCGACGGCGAGCCGCTGCCGCCCGCCGGCGGCGCGGCCGGCGGGTTCTCCGGCGGCGTCGAGGGAGACGCGGACGGAGACGTCGAGGGCGGCGTCGAGGGCGGCGTCGAGGGAGGCGTCGACGTCCCGGTGGAGGGCGCCTCGGGAGCCGTGCGCGTGCTCGGCCGCTCGGGCGGCGGGGCGGGCGTCGTCGGGGCCGACCGGTCGGGCTCGACCGGGTCGGCACGGTGCGTGGCGTGCGACAGCCCGCCCTCGGACGTCAACGAGGGTGCGTCGATCACCACCTGCGGCCCCCCGGCGAGCTTGCGTAGCGCGCTGCCGAGCAGGATGAAGACGATGCCCAGGCCGATGACCAGGGCGCAGACGCCGAACGCCACCACCGAGGTGAACAGCGACGCCCGCAGGAAGGACGCGTCCATCACGCTGTCGCGGACGGGGTCGTCCTGGTCGAGCTGGGCGTAGGTCTTCCCGTCGGCCATCTCGGTGGCGTGCTTGTCGATCACCTCCGCCTGCGCGTACGCGGTGAACGGCCCGGCGACGTGCTGGCCCGCGAACATGTTGGCGTCGTCGGAGACGGTGATCTCCTCGGCGGAGAGGGTCTGGGAGACGACCACCCAGACCCCCACGCCGAGCACGATCATGACGATGCCCGCGATGACGGTGATCAGCCCGATCCCGCGGACGCCCTTGGTCGGATGAACGGTGACAGTGCTCGACATGTCGCACCTCTCCTCAGGTGTGTGCCGTGGCGCGTGCGCCGGAGGTCCCGCTCCTCGCACGGTAGCGCCAACGCACGCCCCCGTCTCGGCGAAGCCGCAGGTGGCCGCGCCGCTGCCGATGGCAGGATGAGCCGGTGCGCATCGTCCACGTCTCCGACTCCTACCTCCCGCTGCTCGGCGGCATCGAGACCCAGGTGGCCCGGCTCGCGCGCCGGCAGGCGGAGGCCGGGCACGACGTCGAGGTCATCACCACGACGCCGGCTGCCCCCGGTGAGCACGGCCTGACGACGCTGACCGACGACGACGGCGTCGTCGTGCACCGCGTCGCCGCCCGCGTGCCGGGGGGCTTCCCTGTCCACCCGCGCTCGACGGCGCACGTGCTGGCACGGCTGCGCGACCTCGAGGCCGACGGGCACCGCCCGGACGCCGTGCACCTGCACATGGGCGTGCTCGCCCCGACGGTCGAGCTGGCGCTCCGCCCGGTGACCCGGCTCGGGCTGCCGGCGCTGCTCACGGTGCACAGCGTGTGGGGCGGCTGGGAGCGCGCGTTCGCCGCGCTCGACCGCGCGACCCGGTGGTCGGCGTGGCCGGTGCAGTGGTCCGCGGTGAGCGAGCTGACCGCGGCTCCCCTGCGCCGCGTCGTCGGGCGACGGCTCGGACCCGACGCGGAGGCGGGTCGCGTGTCGGTGCTGGGCAACGGCATCGACGTCGACGCCTGGCGGCTGCCGCGCGTCGAGCGGGGCGAACGGGCGGAGGGCCGGGAGGTGTGGAGCGACCCCGCCGCCTCCCTGGTCCTCGGCCTCGCCCACGGCTGCGACATCGAGTTCTGGCAGCTGCGGGACGGCCGACTCGTGGCGCCCCGACCCAACCGCGTCACCGATGACGTCGCCTTCGACGAGCCCCGCGTCGTCGTAC
>NZ_JBHXAW010000474.1:0-1694 GCF_042726645.1 Isoptericola sp. NPDC060257 | reverse complement strand
TGGCCGTCCTCGCCCTGCTACCCGTGATGATCTTCTTCATCCTCTTCCAGCGCTACATCGTCGACGGCGTCGCCACCCAAGGCCTCAAGGGCTGACGTCCGCCGCTGCTCCTGCACCACCCACCGAACCAGCCCGCGGCGGAACGACCGCCCGGGCCCGACCCCCGCAGAGCTGCGGGACGGAGGAACCATGAAGCTCGCACGACTCTCCGGCGCCGTCGCCGCCATCGCCGTCACGGTCGGCCTGACCGCCGCCTGCGGCAACGGCGGGGCCGACGCCGGCCCGGCCGCCAAGGTCTCCACGGACGACGACATCACGCTGTCGTTCGCCTGGTGGGGCAACGACGACCGCGCCGCGCGGTACGAGAAGGCGATCGACGCCTTCGAGGAGAAGTACCCGAACATCACCATCCAGACGCAGTTCCAGTCCTGGGACGACTACTGGACGGCGCGCTCCACCGAGGCCGCGGGCAGCGCCCTGCCCGACGTCGTCCAGATGGACGCGGGCTACGTACGTCAGTACGGCGCCACGGGCCAGCTCGCGGAGCTGGACGGCCAGGTGGGCGTCAACCTCGACGTCGACGGCGTCGACGACACCGCGCTCGCGTCGGGCCAGATCGAGGGCACGACGTACGCCGTCCCGGTCAGCCTCAACACCCAGTCGATCATCTACAACACGAAGCTCCTCAAGGAGCTCGGCATGGAGCCCCCGGCCGAGGGCTACACCTGGGACGACCTGGTCGCCTGGTTCGGCGACGTCGCCGAGGCCGGCGCGAAGCACGACCCGCAGGTGTACCCCATCGGCGACATGACGGGGAACAGCCCGTGGTTCCAGCAGTGGCTGGTGCAGCAGGGCAAGGCCCCGTTCACCGACGACGGCCAGATCGCCTTCACCCAGGAGGACGTGCAGGCCTGGGCCGACCTGTGGGCACCGCTGCGCGAGTCCAAGGCGTTCTTCCCCCCGCAGCGCGCGGCGCAGCTCGAGCCCAAGACCGGCCTGAACTCGAGCGAGGTCGTGGCCGAGGCCAACTGGGACACGCTGATGCCCAACTACGTGGCCGAGCTCGGCAGCGACGACCTCGACCTCATGCCCATCCCTACGGGTGACGACGGCAAGAAGATGTACTGGCACTCCGGCGTCATGCTCTCGGCGTCGGCCAGCTCCTCGCACCCGGACGCGGCGGCCGCGTTCATCGACTTCATGACCAACGACCCGCAGGTCGGCGAGATCTTCGGTACCTCCAAGGGGGTGCCGGCGACGGACGCCCAGAAGGACGCGATGAAGCTGGAGGACGGCTCTCCCGACTCCCGCCTCATCGGCTACGAGGACGCCAACGCCGACGACGTCACCGAGCCCGCGCCGGTGCCGGTCGAGGGCTACGGCGAGATCGAGGCCGAGATGGCCCGTCTCTCCGAGGAGATGCAGTACGGCAAGCTCACCGAGGACCAGTTCGTGGAGCAGTGGTTCGCGTACGTGCAGGACACCGTCAAGGCGCAGTGACGGCTCCCGCTGACGAGACCTGCTGACGAGACCTGCTGACGACGCCCCCCGGGCCGGCACGGAGCCGGCCCAGCGCACCTCCCGCGTTCTTCGACAGGGCGTCGCCGATCATGCCGCCGAGCCCGCCGGTGTTGCTGCTGCCGCCGAGCAGGCCGCCCAGCAGATCACCGAGACCGCCGCCGGAGGCCTGCGTC
>NZ_JBHXAW010000473.1:0-1706 GCF_042726645.1 Isoptericola sp. NPDC060257 | reverse complement strand
GGCTGCTGCCGACCTACGGCGTCCTCGGCGTCGCGGCGCCGCTGCTGCTCGTGCTCCTCAAGCTGGTGCAGGGCTTCTCCACCGGTGGTGAGTACGCCGGCGTCACGACCTTCGTCGCCGAGCACGCCCCCGACCGCCGCCGCGGCTGGGCCGCCTCGTTCCTCGACTTCGGCAGCTACCTCGGCTTCGCGCTCGGCGCCGTCGTCGTGACGGTGCTGCAGGTGACGCTGGGCGAGCAGGCCATGCTCGACGGCGGGTGGCGGATCCCGTTCCTGGTCGCCGGCCCGATCGGCGCGTTCGCCGTGTGGTTCCGCCTGAAGATCGAGGAGTCCCCGGCGTTCCAGGCGCAGCAGGTCGCGGCCGAGGCCGCCAAGACCCACGGCGTCGAGACGCCCGCGCCCTCCGACGTCACGCTGCGCTCGCAGTGGCGACCGCTCGCCGTCGCGATGGTGCTCGTGGCCGTCGCCAACACCGCCGGCTACGCACTGACGAGCTACATGCCGACCTACCTCACCGACACGCTCGGCTACGAGGCGACGGCGGGCACCCTGCTGACCGTGCCCGTCCTGGTGCTGCTCGCGGTGATGATCCTCGTCGCCGGCCCGATCAGCGACCGCGTCGGCCGCCGTCCGCTGCTCTGGTTCGGCGCGGGCTCGCTCGCGGTGCTCGCGGCCCCGGCCTTCCTGCTCCTGGCGATGGGCCACGTGTGGTCCACGATCCTGGGCCTCGTGCTCATGGCGGTCCCGGTGGCGTGCATGGTCGGCGTGCAGGCGGCGACGCTGCCCGCGATGTTCCCCACCGCGGTGCGCTACCGCTCGATGGGCCTGGCCTACAACGTCGCGCTGGCGATCTTCGGCGGCACGACGCCGCTCATCGTGGAGTCGCTGACGCAGGCCACCGGCTCGAGCATGGCCCCGGCCTACTACCTCATGGGCTTCGCGCTCGTGGGTGCGGTCGCCGTCGGCTTCGTCAAGGAGAGCGCCGGCAAGCCGCTGCCGGGCTCCATGCCGTCGGTCGACACCGACGCCGAGGCCAAGGCGCTCGTGAAGACGCAGGAGAAGAACCCGGACCTCGACCTCGACGCGATGCCGGGTCTGGTCCCCGCGCACTGAGGCGACGTCGACGTAGTACCCGCTGCCGCTTCCTTCCACGGAACCAACAGCGGGTACTACGTCGACGACGGTGTCCCGCGGTAGAAGCCAGGGAGCAGGTGTCCCAGGCGCTCGAAGGCCTCGAGGAGGTCGCCCTCACGTCGGCCCACCGCGGTCAGCGGGATGCACACAGGAGAGCCGAACATCCTGGTGCTCGCCCGCGCGGCCTGTCGCCCAGCGGCCGAGGGCTGCCGTGCGGCCACGGCGTCGGGGTCGACCACCTCGACGACCAGTGTCCGTTCCGGGTGGTCCACGATGCGCATGCCGACCGTCTCGTACCACGCGACGCGCCCCACGCCGGAGAGAGACGCCCGGTCGACGAATCCGACGGCGTCGAGGACGAGTGCTGTGCGGTCTCGCCGGAGCAGCCGACGTGCCTGGAACAGGCCGGCCACCGCTGATACGGCGATGAACCCGGCGGCGGCCAGCAGCGCGAACGCCGACGACCTGCGGGAGAGAGCGAAGACCTCGGTCGGCTCCGCGGATCCGTGACTCACGGCGGGAGCGTAGCGGCGAGCGGAGGAAGACGACGAGGGCGGGCCCGCGTCGCGGACC
>NZ_JBHXAW010000472.1:0-1710 GCF_042726645.1 Isoptericola sp. NPDC060257 | reverse complement strand
CGCTGACCTGCGCGGGGGGCGGAGTGCGGGGTGGTGCGCTTCCCGGTGCGCTGCTCCGCCGCCCGCAGCGCGGCCCGCGCGACGGCGGCTCGGTCGACCGGTCGCTCGGGCTCGGGCTCGGGCTCGGACATGGAGCGGGCCGCGGTACGCGGCGGGGCGACGACCGTCATGCGACCTCCCCCCCGATCCCGACGCCGGGCGACGCCCGGCGGACCGCGACCAGCAACGACCAGACGACGGCAGCACGACGACCGTCGTCGTTCGAACGCTTGTTCGAACACTGTCAGTAGACGTCGTGCCGGCGGCCGCTGTCAACCGCGCAGGTCGGCCGCGCGGACGCCCGGCTCGTGTACGCTGCTCCCGACATACCGCGCAGTCGGTATGTCAGACGGACGGGCTCCCGGGAGCAGACTGGGGCCCTCAGCGACGAGGAGGTCGACCGTGCAGATCGTGGGCGCCGTGCTGGACCGCACCGGAGCACCCCCGCCGTACGCCACCTCCGGGGCGCTGCGCACCAGCACGCTCGACCTCGACCCGCCCGGGCCCGGCGAGCTCCTGGTCCGCATCGAGGCCGCAGGGCTGTGCCACTCCGACCTGAGCGTCGTGGACGGCAGCCGCGAGCGCCCCGTCCCTCTGCTCCTCGGCCACGAGGCCGCCGGGATCGTGGAGGCCGTCGGCGACGCGGCGCACGACGGCACCGACGGCCCCGACGGCATCACCCCGGGGCGGCGCGTCGTCCTGACCTTCCTGCCGCGGTGCGGCGCCTGCGCCGCCTGCGCCACCGACGGCCGGCTGCCCTGCACGGCCGGCAGCGCCGCCAACGCCGCCGCCACGCTGGTCGGGGGCGCGGTACGGCTGCACCGCGGCCCGGACCCGGTCCACCACCACCTGGGCGTCAGCGCCTTCGCCACCCACGCCGTCGTGCACCGCACCTCCGTGGTCCCGGTGGACGACGACGTACCCGCCGACGTCGCCGCCCTGCTGGGCTGCGCGGTCCTCACGGGCGGCGGCGCCGTGATCAACGCCGGCCGGCCGGCGCCCGGCGACCGCGTGGCAGTCGTCGGCCTGGGCGGGGTCGGGATGGCCGCGCTGCTCGTCGCGCTCGCCCTGGGGCACGACGTGCTCGGCGTCGACCCGGTGCCCGCCAAGCTCGACCTGGCGCGCCGCCTCGGCGCCACCACCGCGCGCACCCCCGACGAGGCGCTCGACGCCGGCGAGCGGGCGCCCGTCGTCGTCGAGGCCGCCGGGTCGGCGCGCGCCTTCGAGACCGCGCTCGCGCTCACCGCGCCCGGCGGCACCACCGTGACGGCCGGGCTGCCCGGCCCCGACGCCCGCGCGTCCGTCGCGCCGCTGACCCTGACGGCCGAGGCCCGCACGGTCGTGGGCTCCTACCTCGGGTCGTCCGTGCCGAGCCGCGACATCCCGCGGTACGTCGACCTCTGGCGCGCGGGCCGCCTGCCGCTCGAATCACTCGTCTCGGCCCGCATCGGGCTCGAGGACCTGCCGGCCGCCCTGGACCGGCTCGCCGCCGGCGCCGAGCTGCGCCAGCTCATCACCTTCGACGAGAGGACCACCGCATGACCGCCACCGCCGACCCCACCTCGCGCGTCGCCGTCGTCACCGGAGCCGCCCGCGGCATCGGGGCCGCGACCGCCCGCCGGCTGGCCGCCGACGGCCACGCCGTCGCCGTCCTCGACCTCCTGGAGGAGC
>NZ_JBHXAW010000471.1:0-1717 GCF_042726645.1 Isoptericola sp. NPDC060257 | reverse complement strand
ACGCCACCGCCCCCGGGGTTACCGTAAACCCCTTACCCCCCCCGCGGCCGGGGCCGCCGGCCCCGCCCGGCACCCCGCACCACCCACACCGACGTGAAGGGCAACCCCCATGGCTGACTACGTCCTCGCCATCGACCAGGGCACGACGAGCTCGCGTGCCATCGTCTTCGACCACTCCGGCCGGATCGTCTCCACCGGCCAGCTCGAGCACGACCAGATCTTCCCCAGGGCGGGCTGGGTCGAGCACAACGCCGAGCAGATCTGGAGCAACGTGCGCGAGGTCGTCGGGCTGGCGCTCACGCGCGGCAACCTGGCGCACACCGACCTCGCCGCCATCGGCATCACCAACCAGCGCGAGACCGCCGTCGTGTGGGACAAGAACACCGGCAAGCCGGTGTACAACGCGATCGTGTGGCAGGACACCCGCACGCAGGCGATCGTCGACGAGCTCGGCGGCTCCGAGGGCGCCGACAAGTACAAGTCGATCGTCGGCCTGCCGCTGGCGACCTACTTCTCCGGCCCCAAGGTGAAGTGGATCCTCGACAACGTCGAGGGCGCGCGCGAGGCCGCCGAGAAGGGCGACCTGCTGTTCGGCAACACCGACACCTGGGTGCTGTGGAACATGACCGGCGGGCCCGACGGCGGCGTGCACGTCACCGACGTCACCAACGCGTCGCGCACCATGCTGATGGACCTCGACACCCTGAGCTGGCGCGAGGACATCGCCGCCGACATGGGCATCCCGCTGTCGATGCTGCCCGAGATCCGCTCCTCCTCCGAGGTGTACGGGCAGGGCCGCCCCCGCGGCCTCGTGCCCGGCGTGCCGATCGCCGGCATCCTCGGCGACCAGCAGGCCGCCACGTTCGGCCAGGCGTGCTTCGAGACCGGCACCGCGAAGAACACCTACGGCACCGGCAACTTCATGCTCCTCAACACGGGCACGGAGAAGGTGCCGAGCAAGAACGGCCTGCTCACCACCGTCTGCTACAAGATCGGCGACGCCCCCCAGGTGTACGCCCTCGAGGGCTCCATCGCCGTCACCGGCTCCCTCATCCAGTGGCTGCGGGACAACCTGGGCATGTTCGAGGACGCCCCCGACGTGGAGTGGCTGGCCCGCAAGGTCGAGGACAACGGCGGCGCGTACTTCGTGCCCGCGTTCTCCGGCCTGTTCGCCCCGTACTGGCGCCCCGACGCCCGCGGCGCGCTCGTCGGCCTCACCCGGTACGTCAACCGCAACCACATCGCCCGCGCGGCGCTCGAGGCCGTGGCGTTCCAGACCCGCGAGGTCGTCGACGCCATGAAGAAGGACTCCGGCGTCGACCTCACCGAGCTCAAGGTCGACGGCGGCATGGTCCAGAACGAGCTGCTCATGCAGTTCCAGGCCGACCAGCTCGGCGTCGACGTCGTGCGGCCCAAGGTCGCCGAGACGACGGCGCTCGGCGCCGCCTACGCCGCCGGCATCGCCGTCGGGTTCTGGAAGGGCGAGGAGGACGTCACCGCGAACTGGGCGGAGGACAAGCGCTGGTCGCCGGCCATGGCCGAGGACGAGCGCGAGCGGCTATACCGGTCGTGGAAGAAGGCGGTCACGAAGACGTTCGACTGGGTTGATGCGGACGTGCAGTAGCCCTTCGGCTCGCCGTCGCTGAGGGGACGGCATCGCTTCGCCCGGACGCGTTCACGGGCGCCAGGGCGCCCTCCACTTCGGGAGGGATACGTC
>NZ_JBHXAW010000470.1:0-1721 GCF_042726645.1 Isoptericola sp. NPDC060257 | reverse complement strand
GGGACAACCTCCTCCGCGAGGGGGTCGACCCCGAGACCATCAGCGTCACCGGCAACACCGTGATCGACGCTCTCCTGATGACGGCCGAGAAGAAGACCCCCTTCACCGACCCCGGTCTGGAGAGCCTCGCGTGCTCCGGGCGTCAGGTCATCCTCGTGACCACTCACCGTCGCGAGAACTGGGGTGCCATGGACGGCGTCGGGCGGGCGCTGGCGCGCCTGGCGAAGGTCTTCCCGGGCGCCCAGGTGGTCCTGCCCGCGCACCGCAACCCCGTCGTCCGCGAGGCCCTGCTGCCGCACCTCCAGGGCCTGGGCAACGTCACCGTGACCGAGCCCCTCGCGTACGGCGAGTTCACCCGCCTGCTCTCGCTCGCGAGCGTGGTGCTGACGGACTCGGGAGGCGTCCAGGAAGAAGCGCCCAGTCTGGGCAAGCCCGTCCTCGTCATGAGGCAGGACACCGAACGCCCGGAGGCCGTCGACGCGGGGACGGTGAAGCTCGTCGGTACGGACGAGGATCGCATCGTCGACGAGGTGACGACGCTCCTCACCCACCAGGCCACGTACGACGCGATGGCCCAAGCAATCAATCCTTACGGAGACGGCCGTAGCGCCGTCCGCTCCGTCTCGGCCGTCCTCCACCTGGTCTGCGGTGGTCCTCGGCCGGATGACTGGCAGGCAGGGAGCCCCCGATGACCAAGAACCGAGTCTTCATCTATGGCTCGTGCGTCTCGAGAGACGCGTTCGAGCACTTCGACGCCGACAGGTTCGAGCTGGTGCAGTACGTCGCACGGCAGTCGGCGCTCAGCGCCTACACCCGCCCGGTCACCCTCATCGACCCGCCGAAGCTCGAGTCCGCGTTCCAGCAGCGCATGCTCTCCGGGGACTTCGAGTCGAGTCTCCAGGCCATCGTGCCGCAGCTGTCGGGCCAGACCGACCTCGTCCTCGTCGACCTCGTCGACGAGCGGCTGGGTGCGTACGTCCTGCCTGACGGCTCCGTGATCACGCGGTCCGTCGAGCTCGTCTCCACGGGCGCGGAGAAGAACCTCCCCGCAGGCTCCCAGCACCTGCCCTTCGGCAGCGACCTGCACTTCCAGTACTGGTCGCAGGGGATCGCCTCCGTCGGGAACCTCGTCCGCCAGCACATGCCGGACGCCGCGGTCGTCCTCCTGGACATCCCCTGGGCCTCGATCGATGACACCGGCACACCGGCGCCCGACAGCTTCGGGCTCTCCGCGGCCGACGCCAACGCCCTGTACCCCCATTACGTCAAGGCCGCACAGACGTCCCTCGACGCTCATGTCATCACGCTCGGCGAGCACGAGGTCCGTGCGGGCAGCGCCCACCGGTGGGGACCGGCGCCGTTCCACTACTCCGACAACGTCTACGGGTACATCAGCGAGACCGTCGAACGACACATCGCCCTAGGGGCACCCGCTGCGGAGCACGCGCCCGCCGCTCGCCGCGGCACGAGCGCCGCTCTCCCCGCTCCCGCACGCGACGACGACTCTTCCCCGATGCCCAACCTCATCATCGCGGGTGCGCACCGTGCGGGCACCCTGTGGCTCTACAAGCAGCTAGCACGCCATCAGGACATCGAAATGGCCCCGGGAAAGGCGTCGAACTTCTTCAGTCGCACTCCCCGCTCCCGCACGCGACGACGACTCTTCCCCGATGCCCAACCTCATCATCGCGGGTGCGCACCGTGCGGGCACCCTGTGGCTC
>NZ_JBHXAW010000469.1:0-1748 GCF_042726645.1 Isoptericola sp. NPDC060257 | reverse complement strand
ACCCGGAGCTCCCGGGCGGGAAGATCGGGCGGTCGATCGAGGTCGAACCGCTGGACTCCCGGCCGCTCGGCGACTGGTGGGGGACCCTCCGCTCCGCGGTGCCGCTGCCGGCGAAGACCGACGACGGGTGGCTGCTGGGCCGGGCGTGGTCGACGCCGTCCGGGTTCGTGCGGGGAGCCCGGTTCGTGTTCCGCGCCCTGGGCGGCCTGGTGACCGGCAAGCGCCTGGTGGGGATCGGGAACGCGCTGATGACGTCGTTCGGTCGCGCGCTGCTGGTGGAGCGGGACGTGCCGCTGTGGCTGTCCTCGCCGCTGGAGGACCTCGTGGTCGACGAGGCCCGGGTGGTCGGCGTCCGGGTGCGCCGCGAGGGGCAGGTCGTGACGGTGGGCGCGAGCCGCGGCGTGATGCTCGCGGCGGGAGGCTTCGAGTCGAACTCCGACTGGCGGCAGAAGTACCACGGGATCGACGGCAACCCGTCGGGCAACCCGGGGAACGTCGGGCAGGTGATCGACATCGCGCGCGAGGCCGGCGCGGCCCTGGAGCTCATGGACGACGCCTGGTGGGGCGCGTCGATCGAGGCGCCGCCGGGTGGCACGCCGGCGTTCATCGTCGGGGAACGGTCGATGCCGTACTCGATCATGGTCGACGCGCAGGGCGCGCGGTTCGCCAACGAGTCCGAGTCGTACGTCGACCTCGGGCATCACATGCTCGACCACGACAAGGACGGGCCGTACTGGCTCGTCTTCGACTCCCGCGCGCCGCGCCGGTACCTGCAGACCTTCGCGATGGACCCACGAGCAACCACGGCGATGAGGGCCGCGGGCATCGTGCGCAAGGCGGGCACGCTCGAGGAGCTGGCGGACGCCATCGCCGTCGACCCGGCGACGTTCCGGGCCACGGTGCAGCGGTTCAACGGGTTCGCGCGCTCCGGCGTCGACGGGGACTTCGGGCGCGGGAACTCGGCCTACGACCGCTACTACTCCGACCCGCTCGTGCACCCCAACCCCAACCTCGGGCCGATCGAGAGGGGGCCGTTCACGGCGTACCGGGTGGTCATCGGCGACCTCGGGACCAAGGGCGGCGTCGTCACGGACGCCGACGGGCGGGCGCTGCGCGAGGACGGGACGGTCATCGAGGGACTCTTCGCCGCCGGCAACGCCTCGGCGTCCGTCATGGGGCGCACGTACCCGGGTCCCGGCTCGACGATCGGCCCTGCCACCGTGTTCGGCATGCGGGCCGCCCGCTTCATGGCGAGGTCTCGCGACTGAGGCCGGCGGGCCGCGAGATCACCGTCGGCTCCCCGGCTCGTGCGGAATCCGGCTCGTGGGGCTAGAGCCGGCCCGCGAGGGCGGAGAGGCCCGCGCCGTCGAGACGGGGCAGGACGGCGGGGCGCCCGCACGCGGCCATCAGCAGGTCGATGCCACGGCCGGTGAGCGCGGCGCCGTCGCCCCAGGCCCAGTCGAGGTCGGAGGCCGCCAGGCGCAGCCCGCGCAGCCGGCCGCGCGGCACGAACCCGATCGCGTGCCCGGTCGTGACGAACTCCAGCCCGACTCGGACCGTCTCGGGGTCCGGGTCGTGGGCGAGCCCGAGGGGGAGCCGCATGTCGCCCTCGTGGACGAGCAGGTCGGTGAGCGGCGCCCTCGGGCCGGTCATCGGCGGGCTGAAGCGGCTCTCGGCGCGCTCGCGCAGCAGTGTCACGGTCTCCGCGACCGGCCGCCGCCCGGCGCGCCGGGCGGCGGCGTCGTTGG
>NZ_JBHXAW010000468.1:0-1754 GCF_042726645.1 Isoptericola sp. NPDC060257 | reverse complement strand
GCACGGAGCAGCGGTGAGCGCGCCGGACGGCCGCGCCGCCGCGCGACGCGCCCTCGCCGCGGCCGGGTCGTTCGCGCTCGCCCTGGGCCTCGGCGCGGCCGGCGTCGTCGGTGCGGCGGGGCCCGCGAGCGCCCACAACGTCGTCGTCGGGACGTCGCCCGCCTCGGGGACGACCGTGACCGAGCCGCCGGAGTCCGTCGACGTGACGTTCGACGACGTGGTGCTCGACCTGTCCGCCGAGGGCTCCAGCACGGTGATCACGGTGACGGGCGCCGACGGCACGGACCACGCGACCGGGTGCCCGACGACGCAGGACCGCACCGTGTCCGTCCCCGTCGCGCTGGGCGAGGGCGGCGAGTACACGGTCGACTGGCGGATCGTGTCGGCCGACGGGCACCCCACCAGCGGCGAGTACTCGTTCACCTACGAGCCGCCCGCCGGGGCCGGGGCGGCCCCCGCGGCGGACGCGACGCCGTGCGCCCCGGCCGGGGGCACGGACGAGGCGTCCGACGGCACCGCGGAGGGCGCGTCGGCCGCCGCGGACGCGGGCGGCGGCGACACCTCCGAGCTGGTCGTGGTGGTCGGCATCGCGGGCGGCGTCGTCGTGCTCGCCGGCGCGGCGGTGCTGGTGGCGTTGCGGCTCGCCCGACGTCGCGGCTGACCCACCGCACCCCGCGACCTGTCAGGGTCAGCGCCGGGCATACCGCGCGCTGGCCCTGACAGGTCGCCCTCGTCGATGCTCCCGGGTGTCTGCCTCGTCGTCGGGTCGTCCCCGCACCCCGCCGGAGCCGCCTACGATGCCGAGCATGGATGCGGGGCAGATCGTCGGGATCGTGACGGGCCTGGTCGTGGTGGTCGTGCTGGTCACGGCGGTGGCCTTCTGGGCGGCACGACGCCGCAGGGCGGCGCGCGGGCGGGCGCAGGACCTCGAGGCGGAGCTGCAGCGGCTCGGCGTGGAGGCGGGCTCGGCCCTGGTGCGCGCCGACGAGCGGGCCCGCCTCGCCGAGGACGAGCTCGCCTTCGCCCAGGCCGAGCTCGGCGACCGGGAGACGCGCGAGCTCGCGCCCACGCTGCGGCGGGCGCGCGAGCGCCTCTCCGAGGCGTTCCACCACAACCAGCTCCTGCACGACCACGTCCCGGACACCGACCAGCAGCGCCGGGAGTGGTCGGCGCGGGTCGTGGACCTGTGCCGGTCGGCCGACGCGTCCTTGGACGAGCTCGACCGCGGGCTCGCCGCCCTGCGGCAGACGGTCCGCTCGACCCCCGACGCCGTCGACCGGGTCGACGCCGAGCTGGCGCGCGTGCGCGAGGCCGTGCCCGCGGCACGCGCCGACCTCGAGCGGCTGCGCGAGCAGTACGCCGAGCGGGCCCTGCTGCCCGTCGCGGACAACCCCGAGCAGGCGGAGCGCCTGCTCGAGTTCGCAGGTCGCAGCACCGCGGCCGCCCGCAAGCGCCTCACGACCCAGCAGGTCGCGGAGGCCGGTGCCGCGGCCCGCGCGGCGGAGGAGGCCGTGCGCCGCGCCGAGGGGCTGCTGCGCGCCGTCGACGACTACGAGGCCGAGGCGCTGCGCGCGGAGGCGGCGCTCGGCGCGATCGTGGCGGAGTCCCGGGCCGAGCTCGCCCAGGCGCGCGCGCTCCCGGCGGCCCAGCGGGCGGGACGCATCGACGGCGCGGTCACCGCGCTCGAGGACGCTCTCTCTGCGCTGCCCGCCCCGGGCGCCCCGGGCGACCCGGTGGGTTCCCTCACCCGGGTC
>NZ_JBHXAW010000467.1:0-1776 GCF_042726645.1 Isoptericola sp. NPDC060257 | reverse complement strand
CCCTCGGGGCGTGACTCTTTCCGCACGGGACGTCCACAACTCCTTCTTGCACACAGACCCCCGGAGAGTGTCAGATCGATCCTCGGGAATGTCAGATCCTCCGGACCGTGCCGGACCCCGACCGACCGGACCCCGACGCCCCGAAGATGGCACGATCGTGCCCCGGGCGTGCATCCCGCGCCCGCCCGACGCGCCCGGACACGGCGTCGGGACGCACGTCAGCCCCCACGGAGCACGCCTGTGACCGACACCACCGAGCCGACCGGGAACCACTCCCCCACGGCGTCCGCCCCGCGGGTGCACCTGGACAACGGCGGCGGCGCCCCGCTGCACCCGCTCGCGCGGCAGGCCCTCCTGCAGGCGCTCGACGACGGCTGGGCCGACCCGCACCGCCTGCACACGGAGGGACGCCGGGCGGCGCGCCTCCTCGACGGCGCGCGGGAGGCGGTCGCCGCCGTCCTGGGGGCGCGCACGGAGGAGGTGCGCTTCACGGCCGGCCACGCGTCCGCGCTCCGCGACGCCCTGGTGGGCACCGCGCAGGCCCGCCGCCGCGCGGGCGGGGACGTCGTCGTGGGCGGTACCGAGCGCGCGGCGGTGCTGCACGCGGCGGCCGTCGCCGCACAGGCCCAGGAGGGCGAGCGCGTGGTGGTCGGCGTCGACCGCCACGGTCGCGTCGACCCGGACGCCTTCGCGGACCGCGTCGCGCGCCCCGGCGTCGCGATCGCGGCGCTCCAGCACGCCAACGGCGAGGTGGGCACGCGGCAGCCGCTGAGCACCGTGCACGAGGCCACCCGGGCCGCAGGGGTGCCGCTCCTCGTGGACGCGGGCGCCTCGCTGGGCCACGACGTCGTGCCCGAGGCCTGGGACCTCCTCGCCGCCCACCCGGCCGACTGGGGCGGGCCCGCCGGGGTGGGTGTGCTCGCCGTGCGTCAGCGCGTGCGGGCCGTCCCGCCCGCGCCGGAGGACGCCGACCCCTGGGCGCCCGGCGGGGTGAGCGTGCCCGCCGCGTTCGCCGCCGCCGTGGCCCTGCAGGCGACGGCGGCCGACCGCGCCGCGCAGGACGAGCGGCGCCGGCTCCTCACGCAGCGAGTGCGGGCGGCGGCGTCCGCCGTCCCCGACGTCGAGGTGGTGGGCGACCCGGACGACCGGCTCCCCCACGTCGTCACCTTCTCGTGCCTGTACGTCGACGGCGAGGCGCTCGTGACGGAGCTGGACCGGGCGGGCTTCGCCGTCGGCTCCGGCTCCGCCTGCACCGCGAGCACCCTGGAGCCGTCGCACGTGCTCGCGGCGATGGGGGTGCTCACGCACGGCAACGTGCGGATCGCCCTCGACCGGTCGACCACCGAGGACGACGTCGACCGCTTCCTGGCCGTCCTCCCGGGCGCCGTGCGGCGGGTGCGCGACGTGCTCGGGGTGGACGGGCTGTGAGCGCCGAGGGCTCCGGGGCCGGCCCCGGGGCGGACGGCGTGGTCGTCGACGCCCGCGGCCTGCGCTGCCCGCTGCCGGTGATCCGGCTGGCCGCGGCGTCCCGCGACCTGCCCGCCGGGACGCTCGTGACCGTGCTGTCGACCGACCCGGCGGCCCGCCACGACGTGCCCGCCTGGGCCCGGATGCGGGGCCATGCGGCGGTCGGCGAGACCGAGACCCCCGCGACGGACGAGGCGGAGGAGCCCGGCGACGACGGACCCGCTCCGAGGACGTGGTCGCTCACCGTGCGGCTGGGCGCCACCTCCTGAGCCGCGACGACGGCGGGCCCGCGACGACGACGGCCCGGCC
>NZ_JBHXAW010000466.1:0-1795 GCF_042726645.1 Isoptericola sp. NPDC060257 | reverse complement strand
GGATGCCCCCGGACGCGAGAAGCGTCCGGGGGCATCCGTCGTCCTGCGTGGCAGGCGTGACCGCGCGTCAGGTCGCGGACGGGTCTCCGGTGGCGGCGATGGCGTTGCCCGGCCCCGTCGTCTTGCCGCCGGCGACGGTCGTCGGGTTGCCGATCCCGGGACCGGTCCCCGTGGCGCCGGACGTGCGCCCGCTGAGGTAGCGGGAGAGCCACCGCGCCACGGCGGTCAGCGCCCAGTTGATGACGATGAAGACCACGGCCGCGACGGTGAGCGTCTGCAGGTTGTTGCTGTGGCCGTTGCCGAAGATCTGCGCGGCGCGCAGCAGCTCGTCGTAGGTGATGATCTGGCCCAGGGCGGTGTCCTTGAGGACCACGACCAGCTGGGAGACCAGCGCCGGCAGCATCGCGATGAGGGCCTGGGGGAGCTGGATCGAGCGCAGCACCTGCCCACCCGTGAGCCCGACCGCGAGGCCTGCCTCGGACTGGCCCTTCGGCAGGTTGCCGACGCCGGCCCGCACCAGCTCCGCGATGACGGAGCCGTTGTACAGGATGAGCGCCACGACCACGGCCAGGAACGCCGGCTCGGTGCCGATCCGGTTGAAGCCGAACAGGAGCCAGAAGAAGATCATCATGAGCAGCACGGGCACGGCGCGGAAGAACTCGACGACGACGCCGCTGATCCAGCGGACGGTCCGCGATCGTGCGAGGCGCCCCGACCCGAAGATCAGCCCGAAGAGGATCGCCCCCACGATGGCGAACCCGGCCGCGCGCAGGGTGTTCTGCAGGCCCGGGATGAAGTAGTCCTGCCAGGCGCTCGACGTGAAGACGGGACCCCACAGGTCCCAGGAGAGCTGGCCCTTGCGGCCCAGCTCGACCAGGACCACCGCCGCGATGCCGAGGACGACGAGCGCGCCGACGACGTTGCCGAGGACGATCCATCGCCGGGCACGCGGGCCGGGGGCGTCGAAGAGGACGGAGTGCTGGGAGCTCATCGGCGCACCGCCAGTCGGTTGGAGAGGTACGTGGTGAGCAGGCCGATGGGGATCACGAGGATGACGAAGCCGATCGCGAAGGTCATGAAGATCGCGTAGATGAGGTCGGCGTTGCTCTCGATCATCTCCCGCATCAGCGTCGAGGTCTCTGTGGAGACGCTCGCCGCGGCGGCCACCGTGGAGTTCTTCAGCAGCGCGATGAGGGTGTTGCCGAGGGGCGCGACCGAGCCACGGAACGCCTGCGGCAGGATGATGAGGCGCGCCGCCGGCAGGAAGGGCAGCCCGATCGCGCGGGCGGCCTCCGCCTGACCCAGCGGCACGGTGTTGACCCCCGAGCGGATCGACTCGCAGACGAACGCCGCGTGGTAGACGGTCAGGCCGATGACGGCGAAGCGGAAGAAGTTCTGCGCGAAGTCGTCGGACAACGAGATCTGCAGCTGCGTCCACACGGCCAGGAACGTGAACGTCATGATGACGGTCAGCGGCGTGTTGCGCAGGATGTTCACGTACGCGGCGCCGGCCCACTGCAGGCTCGCGATCGGCGAGATGCGCATGAGCGCGAGCACGGTCCCGAGGACCAGCGAGAAGATCGCGGCCCAGAACGTCAGCTGGATGTTGACCCAGAACGCTCCGAGCACGTCGTAGTTCGCGAAGAGCTCGCTGAACTGGGACAGGAAGTCACCCACGGTGTGTCAGCCTCCCGGGGGATGCGGCCGGAGCCGCGGTGGACGGGCGAGTGGTCGACACGCTCCTCTGCAGGAGACGGACAGCGAGGTCCGCGGAGTAGCCCAGCACGCCGTAGAC
>NZ_JBHXAW010000465.1:0-1796 GCF_042726645.1 Isoptericola sp. NPDC060257 | reverse complement strand
GGTTTGTGGGGCTGTGTTTTTTTTATAAGTCCCCGGGCCGGCGCCCGGCGCGTCCGCGTCCGCCGACGCCCCGGTCGTGCTGAACGGCGGCGGCCGGGCCGCCGGGGCGGCCGGCGACGACGCCGCGCCCGGCGGCGCCGCGATGGGTGCCGCGGAGGACAGCGCGGGCGCGGGCGACGCCGCCGGGTCGTCGGACACCGCCTCCACCATGCCGAGCTGGGCCACCTCCGGTCGGGCCCTGTTCCGCGCGGAGGGGCTGTCCACCGAGGGCGGGACGGCGTCGGCATTCGCTTTCGACGCGACGGGCGTGGCCACCCGCGAGGGGGCCGCGCGGCTCGCGCAGACGCTCGGGGTCGAGGGGAAGCCGCGGTGGGAGTACGGCTGGTCCGTGGGCCCCCAGGACGGCAGCGGCCCGCACGTCTGGCTGTCCGCCGACGGCAGCGCGACGTTCGGCTACAACGACCCCGGCGCCGACCCGTGGCAGTGCGAGGACGTCGTCGCCCGCAGCGACGGAGGAGACGACGGGGAGGACACCGAGCCTGCGTGCGACGAGCCGGCGACGTCGTCCGTCGGCGACCGGGAGGCGCGCGACGCGCTCACCGACGTCATGCGGAGCCTCGGCGTGGACCCCGACACGTTCGAGATCGAGGTGGGCGAGAAGACCGACGGCGACCCCAGCCGCTGGGTCACCGCCTCCCAGGTGGTCGACGGCAGCCGCACCGGCGCCCAGTGGAGCGCCACCGTCGGGGAGGAGGGCGTCGCCTGGCTCGACGGCTTCCTCGCCACCACCGAGGACCTCGGCGAGTACCCCGTCATCAGCCCGGCCGAGGCCGTGCGGCGCCTGGGCGACCCCCGGTTCTCCGGCGCGGCCTGGCCCGTCGCGTACGCCGACGAGGAGGCGATGTGGGCTGCCGAGCCCGACGGGAACGAGCCGACCGAGGCCCCGGCACCACCCGCGGCCGGCGACCCGGTGGACTGGCCGGTGTCCGACGTCGAGATCACCGACGCCCGGCTCGGCCTGGCGCAGCAGTCGCAGGACGACGGCTCGGTCGTGCTCGTCCCGGCGTACGAGCTGTCCGACGCCGACGGCAACGCGTGGTCCGTCGTCGCCGTCGCGGACGAGGCGATGGACTTCTCGGCCCCGCGGTGAGACCCGTGGCGGCCGCCGACGCGCGGGAGTGACCGCCACCACGCGGGCGCTCCCTGACGTGAGGTGCGGGTGCGCGTTACGGTCGTCGTGACCTGTCCCGGAGCACGAAGGAGATCTCCTATGTCCACCCGTACCGCACGCACCGCCTGGAACGGCGACATCCAGAAGGGCTCCGGCCGGGTCGAGCTCGCCAGCTCCGGCGTCGGGACGTTCGACGTCTCGTTCCCCCGCCGGACGGCGGACGCCGCGGAGGGTGTCACCAGCCCGGAGGAGCTCATCGCGGCCGCGCACTCGTCGTGCTTCGCCATGGCGTTCTCGCTCGAGGTCGCGAACGCAGGCGGCACGCCCGGCAAGACCGACGTGACCGCCGACGTCACCCTGACCCCGGCCGCGGGCGGCGGCCTCGAGATCTCGAAGATCAACCTCACCGTGGTGGGCTCGGCCGCCGGCATCGACGCCGACGCGTACCGCGCCGCCGCCGAGGCTGCCAAGGCCGGCTGCCCGGTCTCGAAGGCGCTCGCGGGAGTCGGCGAGATCACGCTGGACGTGACCTTCGAGGGCTGACCTCGAGGGAGTACGCGCCGCGGCGAGGAAGTGCCGCGATCGCCGACCTAGTAGCCCAGACGGCGAGGTAGTACGAGAGCTC
>NZ_JBHXAW010000464.1:0-1814 GCF_042726645.1 Isoptericola sp. NPDC060257 | reverse complement strand
ACGTCCTGCCGGGCCGTCGTGGCCGTGCGCTGCGCCGATACCCGGGACGTCAGCCCCCGAGCGGGCGCGTCACGATCGCCGTGAGCTCGGCCGGCTGCAGGCCGGTGCGCTCCACGATCTCGTCGGCGCCCAGGGCTCCGCAGTCGACGCCGCGCTTGAGGTACCACGCGAGCGCCTTGGCGGTGGCGGGCTCGTCGAGCACGGCCCCCTCCACCTCGTTCACATAGTTCGACAGCCGCTCGGCCGCCGGCTCGAAGCCCTCGCGGTAGAACGCGTACGTCGCCGCGAACCGGCTCGGCAGCTGGGCCGGGTGCAGGTCCCAGCCCTGGTAGAAGCCGCGCTCCAGCGAGCGCCGCACGAGGCGACCGTGGTTCGCCCACGCGGCGCGCACCTGTGCGCCGTCGCCGACCGGCAGCACGTTCGTCGACCCGTCGGACAGGCGCACGCCCGTCCCGGCGGACGCGAGCTGCATGACCTCCTTGGCGAGGTCCGCCGCCGGGTGCTCCATCGACTGGTACGCCGCGGCGATGCCGAGCGACGCCGAGTAGTCGTACGTGCCGTAGTGCAGGCCGCTCACGCGCCCCGTCCCCGCGTGGATCATCCGCGCCACGGTCGCGGTGCCCGCGGAGTCGAGGATCGACTGCGGCGTCTCCACCTGCACCTCGAAGCGCAGGCGCCCGGCCGGCAGGCCGTTCGCCTCCTCCAGCCGCTCGCAGACGGCGACCATCGCCTCGACCTGCACGACGCCGGTCACCTTCGGCAGGGTGAGCACGAGCCCGTCGGGCAGGTCGCCCGACGCCGCGAGCGTGCTGACGAACACGTCCAGCGTGCGCAGGCCGCGCGCCCGGGTGGGCCGCTCGAAGCACTTGAACCGGATGCCGACGAACGGCGTCGCTCCCCCGGCGTCCAGCTCGGCGCGCAGCGCGGCGGCCGCGGCGGCGGTCACCTCGTCCTCGTCGGCGTCCGGGTGGGTGCCGTACCCGTCCTCGAGGTCGATGCGCAGGTCCTCGATCGGCTCGGCGGCGAGCTTGCGCTGCACCTGGGCCGCGACCGCCTCGCGCAGGTCGTCCCGCACGCCGACGGCGTCCAGCAGCGCGTCCGTGCCCTGTGCCTCGACGGCCGCGAGAGCCTGCGCGCCCCAGTCCCCCGCGAGCCCGGCCGCGTACCGGTGCGCCGGCACGTACACGGTGTGCACGGGCTGGCGCGTGCCGTCGTCGCCCGGGTAGGCGCGCTCGAGGTGGGCGTCGTGCGCGGCGAGCCGCCGCTCGACGTCGTCGAGCGCGGCCTGGTCGAGGGACGCCTTCATCGGGCCACCGCCGCGCCCTCGGCCTGCAGCGCACGGCCGAGGTGCTGGGCCAGGTGCTCGGCGTCCTCGGCACGGTGCTCCGCCACCGGGACCTCCTTGAGGCCCTCGGCCCGGACGGCCTCCGCGACGGCCTCGGCGACGCGGCTGTCGAACACGCCCGGGATGATGAAGGCGGAGTTGAGCTCGTCCTCGCTCACCACCGACGAGATCGCGACCGCGGCCACGCGCAGCATCTCGTCCGTGATCTGCGTGGCGCCCGCGTCGAGCAGGCCGCGGAACAGGCCCGGGAACGCCAGCACGTTGTTGATCTGGTTCGGGTAGTCGCTGCGGCCGGTCGCCACGACGGCGGCCGTCTCGCCCGCGGCGATCGGGTCGACCTCGGGCGTCGGGTTCGCGAGGGCGAACACGATCGCGTCGTCGCTCATCGCCGCGACGTCCGCGCCCGTGAGGATGTTGCCCGCCGAGACGCCCACGAAGACGTCGGCACCGACGAGCCCCTCCTTGAGGG
>NZ_JBHXAW010000463.1:0-1826 GCF_042726645.1 Isoptericola sp. NPDC060257 | reverse complement strand
ACCGCGGTGAGCCGCTCGTCGGACGACTCCCCGGAGGCCGTCATTCTGCTCGAACTGCATGCCATGCAGGTGCGCTACCAGCTGCGCCACAGCCCCGAGAACCGACTCTCGCGACCGCGGACGGCCAGGCGATTCGTCTGATTCGGTGTGTTCCTCCGGGCTTGCGCCCCTCGGAACGTCGATATCTTAGGCAGACTTCGGGCCAGGTTCCAAATTCCAGTCCGGCCCCGCCTGCCAGCGGTCCAGGGGGTACCCCGCGCCCACGTTGTGCGCCACGAGGCGCCAGGCCGGCACGGCCCCCTCCCCCGCACGGTGCAGGTGCGACCAGTGCACGTTGTGCATGCCCGACAGCCCGCGCCAGGTGGCCGGGTCGAGCCCGAGCAGCGCCGTCACCGCCAGCGAGATGGCGGCCCCGTGCGACACGACGACGAGCGTCGCGTCGTCGTCCAGGTCCGCGGCGTGCTCGGCCACGGCCTCGGCCATGCGCTGCGCGACCGCCGCCTTCGTCTCGGCCCCCGCGCCCACGGGTTCGGCGCCGAGGCGCCAGGCCGCGTACTCCTCGGGCCAGCGCTCCTGCAGCTCGGCGCCCGTGAGGCCCTCCCAGTCGCCGAAGCCGCGCTCGCGCAGGCGCTCGTCCGTGACCAGGGGCTCCCCGCCGAGCGCGTCCGCGTAGGCGTTCGCCGTCTCGACGGCGCGGCCCAGGTCGGACGACACGATGCGCGTCGCACGGTGCGACGACGCGAGCGCGGAGCCGCCCTCCGCGGCCTGCCAGCGCCCGACCTCGTCGAGCGGGATGTCGATCTGCCCCTGCAGCCGCAGGGAGGCGTTGTAGGCGGTGCGGGCGTGCCGCAGCAGGACGACGGTGCCGGCCGTCACCGCTCGTCGCCCGCGAGCCGGATCGCTCCGTCGCCCCCGCCGTCGCCGTACTCGGCGGCGGCCGCCGCGCCGTCGCCGCCGCGCGCGTCCTCCGGCAGCTCGACCGCCGGGCAGTCCTTCCACAGGCGCTCGAGCGCGTAGTACACGCGGTCCTCGGCGTGCTGCACGTGGACGACGACCTCGCCGAAGTCGAGCAGCACCCACCGCGCCTGCGCCTTGCCCTCGCGGCGGATCGGCTTGGACCCGGCGAGGAACATCGCCTCCTCGACGGCGTCCACGATGGCAGAGACCTGCCGCTCGTTCGTGCCCGAGGCGATGAGGAACACGTCGGTGAGCACCAGCTGGTCGCTCACGTCCAGCGCGATGATCTCCTGCGCCTTGCGGTCCGAGGCGGCCCGAGCGGCGACGACCGCCAGCTCGACGGCGCGGGGGCTGGCGGTCATGCAGCGGCTCCGGGGTGCTCGTACGGGAGGACGACGCTCGCGGGCGCGGCGCCGTCGGTCGTGAAGTCCTGGGCGCCGTTGTCCCCGAGCAGCAGCTTCCAGACCAGGAGCCCCAGCACGAACGCGACGACCACGAGGACGATGTAGTGCAGCCAGGTGTAGGACGCCTCGGGCTCGTCCCAGTCCTCGTCGTCGTCCTCGTCGTCCAGCGGCGCGGCCGAGCGCGCCCGGACGGGCTGCTCCGACGCGACCAGCGCGTCGAACGGGGACGCGGCGGGTCGCTCCGGCGCGGCCGCCGGCTGCGCGGCCCCCGCCGAGGTGCGGGACGGCGGCACGGACGCGGGCCGTTCGGTGGCCGGGCTGGCCCAGGGCAGCGGGGGTGCCGCCGACGCGGGGGCGGCGGTCGGCGCCGGGCTCGGGGCCGCCTGCGCGGGCGGCGCAGACACCGGGGCCGACGTGGCACCGAACGGCGAGGAGGTGCCCGTCGTCGCGAACGGGGAACGACGG
>NZ_JBHXAW010000462.1:0-1839 GCF_042726645.1 Isoptericola sp. NPDC060257 | reverse complement strand
GCGTGAGGGGCGGGCCCGTCGTCCGGACGACCGGCGTCAGGGACGCAGCGCGGCCCGCGCGTCCGCCACCGCGGACGCGGCGGCCGCCCGCAGCCCCTCGGCGTCGGGCCCCGCCGCGAGGACGCCGCGGGACGACGAGGCGAGCACCTGTCGCCGCGCGTCCCCGAAGGCCGAGGCGAGCTCCCGCTCCCCCGCGCCCTGGGCACCCACGCCGGGCGCGAGCAGCGGCCCGTGCACGGCCACGAGGTCCGTGCCGGTCTCGCGGGCGGCGTCGCCGACCGTGGCGCCGACGACGAGCCCGACCGAGCCCATCGGCCGCCCCTCGGCGACGGCCCCCGCGTTCAGCACGGCCGCCTGGGCGGCGACCGACGCCGCGACGCTCACGCCGTCGGGCCCGACGGCGTGCTGCACCTCGTGCCCCTCCTTGTTGGAGGTGAGGCACAGCACGAAGATGCCGCGCCCGGTGCGGGCGGCCAGCTCGGCGGCCGGGGCCAGCGAGCCGAAGCCCAGGTACGGCGACACCGTCACGGCGTCGCCGGCGAGGGGCGAGCCGTCCGCGAGGAACGCGTCGGCGTAGGCGCCCATCGTCGAGCCGATGTCGCCGCGCTTGGCGTCGACGATCGTCAGCGTGCCGACGGCCCGGGACGCGGCGATCACGTCCTCCAGCGCGGCGACCCCGGCCGAGCCGTGCCGCTCGAAGAACGCGGCCTGCGGCTTGAAGGCCGCGACCCGCCCGCCGAGCGCGTCCACGACCCGCAGGCCGAACTCGCGGACCCCGGCGGCGTCGTCGCCCAGCCCCCAGGCCGCGAGCAGCGACGCGTGCGGGTCGATGCCCACGCACAGCGGCCCGTGGGCGTCCATCGCCGCGGCGAGCCGCGCGCCGAAGGGCGCCGAGGAGGCACGGGGCATGGGCGCGGCGCTCACGCCGACGCCCCCGCCGTCACCGCGGCGCCGAGCCGCTCCCGCGTCGCCGTCGTGTGCTCCTGGAGGCTCGCGACGTCGAACGGGCCGCCGCGGACCGCCTCGATGCCCTGCACCGCCGCGGCGAGCTGGTCCACCGTGGTGATCATCGGCTTGTCCGCCGCCGTCGTCGCGGCGCGGATCTCGTAGCCGTCGGCGCGCGCGCCCTGGCCGGACGGCGAGTTGACCACGAGGTCGACGCTGCCGTCGCTGATGAGGTCGACGATCGTCGGCTCGCCGTCGGCACCGCGGCCCTCGGAGAACTTGCGCACCACCGTGCTGCCGATGCCGTTGCGCCGCAGCACCTGCGCCGTGCCGGAGGTGGCGAGCACCTCGAAGCCCAGCTCCGCGAGCCGCTTCACCGGGAAGATGATCGAGCGCTTGTCGCGGTCGGCGACCGACACGAACACGCGGCCCGTGGTGGGCAGCCCGCCGAACGCGGCGGCCTGCGACTTCGCGAAGGCGTGCGGGAAGTCCTTGTCGAAGCCCATGACCTCGCCGGTGGAGCGCATCTCCGGACCGAGCACCGTGTCGACGACCTGGCCCTCGGCGGTCCGGAACCGCTTGAACGGCAGCACGGCCTCCTTGACCGCCAGCGGCGCCCCGAGGTCGAGCGTGCCGCCGTCGCCCTCGGCGGGCAGGACGCCGGCCGCGCGCAGCTCGGCGATCGACTCGCCGACCATCACCCGGGCCGCCGCCTTGGACATCGAGGTGCCCGTCGCCTTGGACACGAAGGGGACGGTGCGCGACGCGCGCGGGTTCGCCTCGAGCACGTACAGGACGTCCGAGACGAGCGCGTACTGCACGTTGAGCAGGCCGCGCACGCCGACCCCCTTGGCGATCGCCTCGGTGGAGCGGCGGATGCGCTCGATCTCGGCC
>NZ_JBHXAW010000461.1:0-1848 GCF_042726645.1 Isoptericola sp. NPDC060257 | reverse complement strand
GACCACCGAGGTGCTCCTGGAGGAGTCGATCCTCGGCTGGAAGGAGTACGAGCTCGAGCTCATGCGCGACAAGGACGACAACGTCGTGGTCGTCTGCTCGATCGAGAACGTCGACCCCGTCGGCGTGCACACCGGCGACTCCGTCACCGTCGCCCCCGCGATGACGCTCACCGACCGCGAGTACCAGAAGCTGCGCGACATCGGCATCGCCGTCATCCGCGAGGTCGGCGTCGACACCGGCGGCTGCAACATCCAGTTCGCCGTCGACCCGGACACCGGGCGCGTCATCGTCATCGAGATGAACCCGCGCGTGTCGCGCTCCTCGGCCCTCGCCTCGAAGGCGACCGGCTTCCCGATCGCGAAGATCGCGGCCAAGCTCGCCGTCGGCTACACGCTCGACGAGATCCCGAACGACATCACGCGCGTCACGCCGGCGAGCTTCGAGCCCACGCTCGACTACGTCGTCGTCAAGGTGCCCCGCTTCGCGTTCGAGAAGTTCCCGGCCGCCGACCCGACGCTCACCACGACCATGAAGTCGGTGGGCGAGGCCATGGCGCTGGGCCGCAACTTCACCGAGGCGCTCGGCAAGGCCCTGCGCTCGATCGACAAGGGCGGGGTCTCGTTCCACTGGGACGGCGACGCGCCGTCCGGGGCGGAGCTCGACCAGCTGCTCGCCGAGATCGTGCGACCCACCGAGCACCGCATGGTCGGCGTGCAGCAGGCCCTGCGGGCGGTCGTCGCCGGGCACACGACGCTCGAGGCCGTCTTCGACGCGACGAAGATCGACCCCTGGTTCCTCGACCAGATCCTGCTGATGAACGAGGTCGCCGCCGAGGTGGCCGCGGGCCCGACCCTCACCGAGGACGTGCTGCGCCGCGCCAAGCGGCACGGCCTGTCCGACGTGCAGGTCGCACGGCTGCGCGGCATGGGCCCGGCGGGCGAGGCCACCGTCCGCGAGGTGCGGCGCGCGCTCGGCGTCCGGCCGGTCTACAAGACGGTCGACACCTGCGCCGCCGAGTTCGCGGCCCGCACGCCGTACCACTACTCGTCCTACGACGAGGAGACCGAGGTGGCGCCCCGCGAGCGCGAGGCCGTCATCATCCTGGGCTCCGGCCCGAACCGGATCGGCCAGGGCATCGAGTTCGACTACTCGTGCGTGCACGCCGCCCTGACCCTGTCCGAGCGGTACGAGACCGTCATGGTCAACTGCAACCCGGAGACCGTCTCGACGGACTACGACACCTCCGACCGCCTGTACTTCGAGCCGCTCACGTTCGAGGACGTCCTCGAGGTCTACGAGGCCGAGCTCGCCGCAGGGCCGGTCAAGGGCGTGATCGTGCAGCTCGGCGGGCAGACGCCGCTCGCCCTCGCGCAGCGCCTGGCGGACGCCGGCGTCCCGATCCTCGGCACCTCGCCCGAGGCCATCGACGCCGCCGAGGACCGCGGCATCTTCGGCCAGGTGCTGCTCGACGCCGGCCTGCCCGCCCCCGCGTTCGGCACGGCCCGCTCGCTGGGCCAGGCCCGCGACGTGGCCGAGACGATCGGCTACCCGGTGCTGGTGCGCCCGTCGTACGTGCTCGGCGGCCGCGGCATGGAGATCGTGTACTCCGCCGAGCAGCTCACGGAGTACGTCGAGCGGGCGCTCGCGGCCGCCGCCGCGGACGAGCGCACGGCCGGCGGCCTGCTGCCCGCGCCGCTGCTCATCGACCGCTTCCTCGACGACGCGATGGAGATCGACGTCGACGCCCTGTACGACGGCGAGGAGATGTTCCTCGGCGGCGTCATGGAGCACATCGAGGAGGCCGGCATCCACTCCGGCGACTCCGCGTGCGTGCTGCCGCCGGTCTC
>NZ_JBHXAW010000460.1:0-1867 GCF_042726645.1 Isoptericola sp. NPDC060257 | reverse complement strand
ACGCTCCGACGCATCCTCGGCTTCGCCCGCCCGTACCGGGCGCAGCTCGCGGCGTTCGTCGGGCTGCTGGTGCTCAGCGCGGCCGCCGGCGCCGTCACACCGCTGCTGTTCCGACGTCTCATCGACGACGGCATCGCGACCGGCGACCGCGGGCTCGTGCTGGCCATGGCCGCCGCCGCGGCGTCGATCGCGATCGTCACGGCCGCGCTGGCCGTGGCGGAGCGCTGGTTGTCGTCGCGCGTGGGCGAGGGCCTGATCCTGGACCTGCGGTCCGCCGTCTTCGACCACGTCCAGACGATGTCGCTCGCCTTCTTCGCCCGCGCGCGCACCGGCGCGCTCGTGCAGCGGCTCAACGGCGACGTGCTCGGCGCGCAGCAGGCCTTCACGTCGACGCTGCAGACCGTCGTCTCCAACGGGCTGACGATCGCCTTCACCCTCGCGGCGATGCTCGCCATGTCGTGGCAGCTCACCCTGGTGTCCCTGGTGCTCGTCCCCGCGTTCGTGCTGCCCGCCCGCTGGTTCGGGCGCCGCCTCGCCGGCCTGGCGCGCACCGGGTACGACCTCAACGCGGACGCCGGGCAGATGATGAACGAACGGTTCAACGTCGCCGGCGCGCACCTGGTCAAGGTGTTCGGCGACCCGGAGGCGGAGAGCGCGCGGTACGCGGCCCAGGTGCGCAGGCTGCGCGACCTCGGTGTCCGCACGGCGCTGCTCGGCACCTGGTTCCGCGTCGGCCTGACGACGCTCGCGTCCCTGGCCATCGCCGTCGTCTACGGCCTGGGCGGGCTGCAGGCGATCGCGGGCGAGCTCACGGTCGGGACCGTCGTCGCGCTCACCGCCTACCTCAGTCGTCTCTACGGGCCCCTCTCGGCGATGTCCAACGTGCAGGTCGACGTGATGACCGCGCTGGTCAGCTTCGAGCGGGTGCTCGAGGTGCTCGACCTCGAGCCGGCGCTCGCCGAGAAGCCCGGCGCCGCCGACCTGCGCGCGGCGGTGGCCTCCCGGGGTGCGTCCGTCGAGCTCGACCACGTGACGTTCCGGTACCCGCGCGCCGACGAGGTCTCGCTCGCGTCCCTGGAGTCGGTCGCGACCCTGCGCTCCGACCCCACCGGGGACACGCTGCGTGACGTGTCGTTCTCCGTGCCCGCCGGCGCGATGGTCGCGCTCGTCGGGCCCTCCGGGGCCGGCAAGACGACCGTCTCCCAGCTCGTCTCGCGCCTGTACGACCCCACGTCCGGCGCCGTGCGGATCGCCGGCGCGGACCTCCGCGACGTCACCGCCGCGTCGCTGCGCGGCACGGTGGGCGTCGTCTCGCAGGAGGCACACCTGTTCCACGACACCGTGGCCGCGAACCTCCGCTTCGCCCGCCCCGACGCGACGGACGACGATCTCGAGCAGGCACTGCGCCAGGCCCGCATCTGGGACCTGGTGGCCCGACTGCCCGAGGGCGTCGACACCGTGGTCGGCGACCGCGGCTATCGCCTCTCCGGCGGGGAGCGGCAGCGGCTCGCCATCGCGCGGCTGCTGCTCAAGGCGCCCGACGTCGTCGTGCTCGACGAGGCGACCGCCCACCTGGACTCGGAGTCCGAGGCCGCCGTCCAGGCGGCGCTCGACCAGGCGCTGGCGGGACGCACGTCCCTCGTCATCGCGCACCGGCTGTCGACCGTCCGGGCGGCGGACACGATCGTCGTCCTCGCCGAGGGCCGCGTGGTGGAGACCGGCACGCACGCCGAGCTGCTCGCCGCGGGCGGGCTCTATGCCGAGCTGTACGCGACGCAGTTCGCGGACGCCGGCGCGACGCCCGCCCAGTAGACGCGCACCCTCCGGCCACGCACGACGGCGGCCCGCCACCCCGAGGGGTGACGGG
>NZ_JBHXAW010000459.1:0-1877 GCF_042726645.1 Isoptericola sp. NPDC060257 | reverse complement strand
GCTCCGCGACGGGAGCCCCGGCGGGCGTCGCGGTCGGTCCGAGCGTCGCGCGGACGGTCGCAGCCAGGGCAGGGCGGCCAGGTTCTTCAGGCCGTCGCCGGAGGTCTGGCCGTAGACCTGCACACCGCCAAGGGCCTGGAGTTCCCCGTCGTCTTCCTCACCGGCATGGAGGACGGCACGTTCCCGCACATGCGGTCGCTGCACGACGACTCCGAGCTCGCCGAGGAGCGGCGGCTGGCGTACGTCGGGATCACCCGCGCCCGGCAGCGGCTGTACATCTCCCGGTCGGCGGTGCGCTCCGCGTGGGGGGCGCCCAACGAGTTCCCGCCCAGCCGGTTCCTCGAGGAGGTCCCCGACGAGCTGTGGGACTGGCGGCGGCGCGAGTCGTCCACCCAGTACCTGCGCCGCGGCGGGTCCGCGTGGGGCGGTCAGACACGGGGGTCGGCGCGCGGCGGGGCCGGCGCCGGCTCGTCGGGCGGCGCCTGGTCGCCTCAGCGGAGGTCGCCGTCCGAGGGCGTCGGCGGCCGGATCGGGCGCCCGAAGGACGCGGGCACGACGGCGGGCACGGGCGCGACCTTCGGCTCGGCCACCCCGCGCAAGGACGCGGACGTGCCGTCGCTCGACGTCGGCGACAAGGTGACGCACGACGCGTACGGCCTCGGCACGGTCGTCTCGCTGGAGGGCAGCGGACCGAACTCCGTCGCGCGGATCGACTTCGGCGCCGACGGCACCAAGCGGCTGCTGCTGCGGTACTCGCCGGTCACCAAGCTCTGACGGCCCTCGCGGGGTCGCCGCGCGGGCGGGGCGGCGCGCGGGCGGGGCGGCGCGCTGGCATCGTGACCGTGTGCTGCTCGACGCCAGGACGCTGCGCGGGCTCGCCGACGGGACGGTCACGCACACCTACCGCCGGTGGTCCGTGGTGCGGGTGCGGGCGGGGTCGACGATGCGCACGCGCGTCGGCGTGGTCGAGGTGACGGCCGTCGACCCGGTGGGGCCGGAGGACGTCGACGACGACGCCGCCCGCGGCGCCGGGTTCCGTTCGGGGGCGGCCGCGCGGGCCTGGATCGAGCGCCGGGGCGAGGGCGAGCTGTACCGGGTGGGCCTGCGTCTGGCGGGCCCGGACCCGCGGGTCGCGCTGCGCGAGGACGACGACCTCGACGCCGCGGCCGTGGACGCGATCCGCGCCCGCCTCGCGCGGATGGACCGCGCCGCGCCCGAGCCGTGGACCCGCGCCTACCTGGAGCTGATCGCGGCGCGACCCGCCGTCGTCGCGCGCACCCTCGCCGAGGGCCCGGGCATGGAGCGCGACCCGTTCAAGGTCCGCGTGCGCCGGCTCAAGGAGCTGGGCCTCACCGAGAGCCTCGAGGTCGGGTACCGGGTGTCGCCGCGCGGCCGCGCCTACCTGACCGCCACCGCCGAGCCGCGGGACGCAGACCCGGTGCCGTGAGCGTTCGGGCGCGTCAGGCCGCGCGGGTCTCCTGCTCGGCGGCGGCGCGGAGGGCGGCGACGTCGCTGCCCGCGTCGCGGAGCGCCGACTCGAGGAGGCGGCCGCCGGGGCAGTCGGCGCGCAGGACGCCGAGGAGCAGGTGACGGTCGCCGATGCCCTTGTCGCCGAGACGGATCGCCTCGCGCAGCGAGAGCTCGAGCGCCTTGCGGGCGTCGGCGGTGAACGGCCAGTGCTTGCGCCGTCGCGTGCTGCGCCGGGCGGCCCGGTCGAGCGCTCCCGCGCCGAAGGTCTCGTCGGCGCGCCGGCTGACCTCGTCGAGATCGATCCCGACGGCCGAGAGGGCGCCGGCGTCGAGCACCTCACCCCGTCGGACGGCGTCGCGCGCGAGCGCGGCGACGTCGTCGGGCCGGACGCCGCACGCCTCCAGCGC
>NZ_JBHXAW010000458.1:0-1902 GCF_042726645.1 Isoptericola sp. NPDC060257 | reverse complement strand
ACGACGTGGTGCCGCTCGACGGCATGCCGCTCGCGACCGAGGCGGTCGCGGCGCTCGCGGACGCCGAGGACGTGTGGACCCGCCGCTGGCGCCCGGGCGCCCGCCTCGAGCTGGTGGCACCGGCCGACGGCGCGGACGCCCTGCTCCTGGTCGACGACGTGCCGTCGCGCCGCGGCCGCGCGGACACCCGCCCGAACGCCCGCCGCTCGGTCACCGAGACGGTGCGGGCGGGTGGCGCCGAGCACCGCTACCGCGTGGCGGGCGACGGGTTCTGGCAGGTGCACCGGGCGGCGCCCGACCTGCTCGCGGGCGCCGTGCTCGACGCCGTGCACGCGACGCCGGGCGGCCTCGACGGGGCGACCGTGCTCGACCTCTACTCCGGTGCGGGCCTGTTCACCGTGCCGCTCGCCGCGGCCGTCGGCGGCTCGGGCCGCGTCGTCGCCGTCGAGGGCGACGCCCGCGCCGTGAAGGTCGCCCGCCGCAACGCCCACGACCTGCCGCAGGTCGAGCTGCACCTCGGCGCCGTCGACCGCGTCCTGGCCGACGGCGCCGCGACCGGCGCGGACGTGGGTGCCGCGGACGTCGTCGTGCTGGACCCGCCGCGCGCCGGAGCCGGCCGCTCCGTCGTCGACGCGATCGCCGGCCGCGGCCCGCGGCGCGTCGTCTACGTCGCCTGCGACCCGGCGGCGCTCGCCCGCGACGTCGCCTACCTCGCCGGGCACGGGTACGAGCTCACCGACCTGCGCGCGTTCGACCTGTTCCCCATGACGCACCACGTCGAGGCGGTCGCCGTCCTCGACCGCTGACGGGTCAGCACGTTCGATCTCGTCGTCGGGTCAGGCGGCGCGGGCCGTGGTGGAGGCGAAACCGAGCCACGTGTGCCGGTTGCGCCACCAGCACCAGCCGACCTTGGGGGCGCCGCGCCGCTCGCTGCCGTCGCGGCCGGTCCCGTTCGAGATCCACACGGCGGGGGTGCGCGCGTCGTAGGTCCCGTTCGGCCGGCGCAGCCGGGAGCCGATCGTCATGAAGCAGAGGTTCCGGGCGAGGACGTCGGGGGACTGCAGTACCCAGTGGATCCCCTCGGCGAGGGTGAGCGGGCTGCGACCCGCCGCAGCGATCGCCGGCTCCGCCTCCTCGGGCGACCAGTTCGCCATCGCGTCGCCCCGGTCGGGGGCGGCGACCGCGTAGACGTCGGCGTCCGGCACGTCGACGCCGGGCACGGGCACGAAGTCGTCCACGTCCGTCATGTCCACGACGACGAACCCGGCGCGGTCGACGGCTCGGCCGCGGACGGTCGTCGTGCGGCGCAGGTGCCCGGCGAGGGCGGACGGCGGCAGGACGCGCGGGTGGACCACCAGGAGCGACCCGGCCGCGGCGGTGCGCTCCAGCGCGGCGGCGGCGTCGCGCAGGGCCGCGGGGGAGAGCGCCTCCGGCGGCACGACGCCCCGGGCGAGGAGCAGCTCGGCCTGGGCGGTGAGCGGCGGCAGCGGCGGCGGGCCCGATCGCTCGGCAGCCGGGGCGGGGCCAGCCTGGACGGCGGGGGTCGTGGCGGTGTCGGCGGGGCGTGCGGGGCTCGCGGGCGTGCGCGGCATGGGCGTCCTTCCGGTCGAGGGCAGCTGCACAACGCGCTGGCCACGAGGGTTGTTCCCGTGCGCCGTACGGAAAATCTCCGCGCGCCCCGGGCCGGGACCTGACGCCGAGATATCTTGACGTCAAGATATATGGGCTATGCTGACCAGGTGCCCGGCGTACGCTGGGCGGAGCCCCCCAGAACCACGGCGTCGGAACCGTCGCGCCGCAGCGCGCACGGTGCCCTCGCCGGCCAGCCCCGCAGAAGGAGCCGCAGTGAGCAGCGTGGACACGTTCGGATCGAAGGGAACGCTGGAGGTCGGCGGGAAGGCC
>NZ_JBHXAW010000457.1:0-1926 GCF_042726645.1 Isoptericola sp. NPDC060257 | reverse complement strand
GAGCACCTCCTCGCACGGATCCGCGCTCTGGGGGGACAACCCCCTTGTCCCGAACCTACGGCCCCGTAGGCTCGAGTCATCCGCGCGACCGAGCGACCGCTCACACCTCGGCTGGGAAGTCGACCCCGACCCCTGCGAGGCACGCATGCCCCCAGTCGTCCCGGCCGTCCTCGACAGCTCCGCCGCCCCGCGCGGCGGCGCCGCGGCGAAGTTCACCAGCACCTACGGCGCCCTGTCCCGGGAGGTCCGCGACGCCGGGCTGCTGCGCCGGGCGTACGGCTACTACCTCGTCAACGCGCTGGTCCTCCTCCTGGCGCTCGGCGGCGTGACGACCGGGTTCGTCCTGCTGGGCGACTCGTGGTTCCAGCTCCTGATCGCGGCCGCGCTGGGGGTCGTGCTCACGCAGCTCGCGTTCCTCACGCACGAGACGGCGCACCGGCAGGTCTTCGCGTCCGGGCCGCTCAACGACCGCGTCGGCCGCATCCTGGCGAACGCCGTGGTCGGGATCAGCTACTCGTGGTGGATGACGAAGCACACCCGCCACCACGCCAACCCGAACCAGGTGGGCAAGGACCCCGACGTCGCGCCGGGCGTCATCTCCTTCACCGAGGAGGCGGCCTCGGACCACCACGGGTTCCTGGGCGCGATCACCCGCCGGCAGGGCTGGCTCTTCTTCCCGCTGCTCACCCTCGAGGGGCTCAACCTGCACGTGACCGCCGTGCGGTCGCTGCTGACCGGCACGCCGGAGGACCGGGCCTCGCGGCGGCGCGAGCTGATCACGATCCTGGTGCGCCTGACCCTCTACGTCGCCGTGATCTTCTGGTGGCTGCCGCTCGGGCTCGGGTTCGCGTTCCTCGGCGTGCAGCTCGCCGTGTTCGGCGTCTACATGGGCGCGACGTTCGCGCCCAACCACAAGGGCATGACCATGATCCCCGAGGGCAGCCGGATCGACTTCCTCTCCAAGCAGGTGCTCACCTCCCGCAACGTGCGCGGCGGCGCCTGGATGAGCGTCCTCATGGGCGGCCTCAACCTCCAGGTCGAGCACCACCTGTTCCCGAGCATGCCCCGGCCGCACCTGGCGCGGGCGCGCCTCCTCGTCCGTGCGCACTGCGCACGGCTCGGGCTGCCCTACACCGAGACCTCCCTGCTGCGCTCGTACGCGATCGTCGTGCGCTACCTCAACGAGGTCGGGCTCGCCGCCCGCGACCCGTTCGACTGCCCGATGCGGCAGCGGCTCGGGCGCCGCTGAGCGTCCGACGACGCGCCCGCTCCTGCGTCAGCCCACGCGGTGCTGCCGGCAGCGCGCCTCGTACGACTCGGACCCCCCCACGTGGCCCGACGTCGGGGCCAGCGCGTCGTCGTCTGCCGGCGTCGCCTCGAGCCTGACGTGGAACGCCGCGTCGCGCCCGCAGACCGCGCACACCGCGGTGAGCTTCGTGACCGACTCGGCGACCGACATCAGCTCGGGCAGCGGCGCGAACGCGCGGCCGTCGAACGTCACGGACAGCCCTGCGACCACGACCACGAGGCCCGCGTCGGCCAGGGCCGTGACGACGTCCACCAGGTCGGGGCCGAAGAACTGCGCCTCGTCGACGGCCACCAGCTCCGTGCCCTCCGCGACGAGGCCCGGGATCTCCTCGGCGTCCCGCACGCTGCGCGACGGCATCTCCTGCCCGGAGTGGGACGCCACCCGGCCGGGCCCGCTGCGCGTGTCGAGCTCGTGCGCGACGACGAGCACCCCGCGGCGCGCCACCTGCGCCCGGTGCACGCGGCGCACCAGCTCCTCCGTCTTGCCGGCGAACATCGGGCCGGCGATCACCTCGAGCCGCCCACCGCTGCGGTCGTCCGCCGTCATGGCCCGAGCATGACACGCCCCGGCGACACGGCGGGGCCCGACGACAGAGCCCGGGGGCGATGTCATGGACA
>NZ_JBHXAW010000456.1:0-1932 GCF_042726645.1 Isoptericola sp. NPDC060257 | reverse complement strand
GACGTCTTCCTCCCGCAGTGGAGGGCGCCCTGGCGCCCGTGAACGCGTCCCCGCGAAGAACCTCTCGGCCGGCTCGACCCCCAGCCATGGACGCGGGGCTACACGAGCGAGTCCTGCCACGCGGCGTTGAGCGCGGCGTAGTGCCCGTCCCCCGCCGCCAGCTCGTCGGGCGTGCCGTCCTCGATGACGCGGCCGTGCTCCATGACGAGCACCCGGTCGGCGATCGCGACGGTCGAGAGCCGGTGGGCGATGATGATCGCCGTCCGGTCGGCCAGCAGGGTCTGCAGGCCGTGCTGCACGAGCCGCTCGCCCGGGATGTCGAGGGACGACGTCGCCTCGTCGAGCACCAGCACCGCCGGGTCGGCGAGGAACGCCCGCGCGAAGGAGAGCAGCTGCCGCTGCCCCGCCGAGACGCGGCCGCCGCGCTTGTTGACGTCGGTGTCGTACCCGTCGGGCATGTCCATGATGAACTCGTGCGCCCCGACCGCCCGTGCGGCGGCCTCGATGTCCGCCTGCGGTGCGCCGGGCCGTCCGAGCGCGATGTTCTCGCGCACGGACCCGCTGAACAGGTAGGCCTCCTGGGTCACCATGACCACGGCGCGCCGCAGGTCCGTCGTCGACAGGTCCCGCACGTCGACGCCGTCGAGCAGCACGCGGCCCTCGCTCGCGTCGTAGAACCGGGTCACGAGCTTGGCGAGCGTGGACTTGCCCGCGCCGGTCGTGCCGACCAGCGCGACCGTCTGCCCCGCCGGGAGCGTGAGGTCGAGGTCGGGCAGCACGACCGGGCCGTCGCCGTAGCGGAACGTGACGTGATCCAGCCGGAGGGCGCCGCGCGCGTGCGGCAGCGCCACGGGGCGGCGCGGCTCGACGACCGTCGGCTCCTCGGCCAGCAGGCCCGAGACCTTCTCCAGCGCCGCCGTGGCGGACTGGAAGGAGTTGTAGAAGTTCCCGAGCTGCTGGATCGGCTGGAAGAACCGCTTCACGTACAGCAGGGCCGCCACCAGCACGCCGACGTCCAGCCCGCCGGAGTAGACCCGCCAGCCGCCGATCGCGAGCGCGACCGCGACCGCGACGTTGCCGATGAGCACGAGGCCCGGCTGGTAGCGGCCGTTGAGCCCCATGGTGTTGAGGTTGGCGTCGCGGTACTGCTCGCTGAGCCGGCCGTACTCCGCCTCGGTGGTCGACTCCCGGCGGAACGCCTGCACGGCGCGCATCCCGGTCATCGTCTCGACGAACTTCACGATGAGCCGCGCCGACGTGGTGCGCTGCTCGCGGTAGAACACCTGCGAGCGCTTCTGGAACCACCGGGTGAGCAGCCAGGCCGGCACGAGGGCCACCGCGAGCACGAGTCCCGAGCGCCAGTCGAGCAGGAACAGGCTCAGCCCGGTGAAGACCATGAGCATGAGCGAGGAGACGACGCCGGTGAGCCCGCCGTCGAGCAGCTCGCGCAGCGCCTCGAGGTCGGACGTCTGGCGGCTGATGATGCGGCCGGACGTGTACGACTCGTGGAACTCCAGGCTCAGCAGCTGCGTGTGCCGGAAGACCCGACGGCGCAGGTCCAGCAGCACCCCCTGGGCGATGCGCGCGGCCTGGCGGACGTAGGCCCCGGCGCACAGGCCGCCGACGACCGCGGCGACCAGGTAGACGGAGCCGACCAGCACGAGGGTGCCGACGTCGCCGTCCATGAGGTCGGGGACCGCGGAGTCGATGGCGAGGGACACGAGCCACGGGCCCGCGACCTGGCCGAGCGTCGACACCACGACCAGGAGGCCCGCGAGGGCGAGGGCGCCGCGGCGCGGCCGCAGCAGCTCACCCAGCAGGCGCAGCGACCGCGACCTGACGTCGCGGGAGGTCTCGGCGTCGAGCCGGGTGGTGTCGTCCGCGGTCGCGTCGGTGGGGCGACGTCGCTCGTCCGGCCCGGACGTCGTGGGC
>NZ_JBHXAW010000455.1:0-1933 GCF_042726645.1 Isoptericola sp. NPDC060257 | reverse complement strand
GGTCTAGACTCCCGACGGCGGGGCCCCGCGGGGCGCCGCCGTCCCCGGGGTCGCGACACGCCGTCGTCCCGACGGGGAACGCACCAGCGACGATGCGCACCGGAGGTAAGCGTGCCAGAGAACGAGACCACCGCCCCCAGCCTCGAGAACCTGCTGCACGAGACGCGAGCGTTCCCGCCCAGCCCCGCCTTCGCGGCGCAGGCGAACGCCCGGCCGTCCCTGTACGAGGAGGCCAAGGCCGACCGGCTCGGGTTCTGGGCCGACCAGGCTCGGGAGCTGGTCAGCTGGTCCACGCCGTTCACCCAGACCCTCGACTGGTCCGAGGCGCCCGTGGCGAAGTGGTTCGCCGACGGGCAGCTCAACGCCGCCTACAACGCGGTGGACCGGCACGTCGAGGCCGGGCTCGGCGACCGGGTCGCCATCCACTTCGAGGGCGAGCCGGGCGACACCCGCACCGTCACCTACGCGGACCTGCAGCGCGAGGTGTCCCGCGCCGCGAACGCGCTCACGTCGCTGGGCGTGACGAAGGGCGACCGCGTCGTCATCTACCTGCCGATGCTCGTCGAGTCGGTCGTCGCGATGCTGGCGTGCGCCCGCATCGGCGCCCCGCACTCGGTGGTGTTCGGCGGCTTCTCCGCCGACGCGCTGCGCAGCCGCATCGCCGACGCCGAGGCCAAGCTGGTCATCACGGCCGACGGCGGCTACCGCCGCGGCGCGCCGTCCGCCCTCAAGCCCGCCGTCGACGAGGCGATCGGCCCCAAGGACGGGGAGCCGGCGACGACAGTCGAGCACGTGCTGGTCGTCAGGCGCACCGAGCAGGACGTCGACTGGACCGAGGGCCGCGACGTCTGGTGGCACGACGCCCTGGAGCACGCGGACACCTTCCACGAGCCCGTCCCGGTCGACGCCGAGCACCCCCTGTTCATCCTGTACACGTCGGGCACGACGGGGAAGCCGAAGGGCATCCTGCACACCACGGGCGGCTACCTCACGCAGGCGGCGTACACCCACAAGAACGTCTTCGACCTCAAGGCCGAGAGCGACGTCTACTGGTGCACCGCCGACATCGGCTGGGTCACCGGGCACACGTACGTCGTCTACGGGCCGCTGACCAACGGCGCCACCCAGGTGCTGTACGAGGGCACTCCGGACACCCCGCACCGCGGCCGCTGGTGGGAGCTCGTCGAGAAGTACAAGGTCTCGATCCTCTACACCGCGCCGACCGCGATCCGCACCTGCATGAAGTGGGGCGAGGACATCCCCGCCGGCTTCGACCTGACGAGCCTGCGCGTGCTCGGGTCGGTGGGCGAGCCCATCAACCCCGAGGCGTGGATGTGGTACCGCCGCGTCATCGGCGGCGACACCGCCCCCATCGTCGACACCTGGTGGCAGACCGAGACGGGCGCCATCATGATCAGCCCGCTGCCCGGCGTCACCGCCACCAAGCCCGGCTCGGCGCAGGTCGCGCTGCCCGGCATCGTGGCCGACGTCGTCGACGACGAAGCCCGTTCCGTGCCCGACGGCGGTGGCGGGTACCTCGTGCTCTCCGAGCCGTGGCCGTCCATGCTGCGCGGCATCTGGGGCGACCTGCAGCGCTTCAAGGACACGTACTGGTCGCGGTTCGAGGGCCTCTACTTCGCCGGCGACGGCGCGAAGAAGGACGAGGACGGCGACATCTGGCTGCTCGGCCGGGTGGACGATGTCATGAACGTCTCCGGCCACCGCCTGTCGACCACGGAGATCGAGTCCGCCCTCGTCTCGCACGACGTCGTGGCCGAGGCCGCCGTCGTCGGCGCCAACGACGAGACCACCGGCCAGGCGGTCGTCGCGTTCGTCATCCTGCGCGGCGAGCACGCGGACCGCGCCTCGACGCCGGAGGGCGCCGAGGAGGTCCAGCAGGAGCTGCGCAACCACGTCGCCAAGGAGATCGGCC
>NZ_JBHXAW010000454.1:0-1934 GCF_042726645.1 Isoptericola sp. NPDC060257 | reverse complement strand
GGCTCAGGCAGGTCTGCCTGACGGCGGCGGTGCTGGCGCTGACGACGACGGCGGCGGCGTGCGGCTCGACGACGGTGCCGGCAGCCGAGCCGGACACCTCCTCGGGCCCGCCGGTCGCGGGCCTCACGGCCTGGTCGCTCTCCGGCGGCAGCGACATCGTGCTGGAGCGGTCGTTCGAGAGCTGGAACGACGACCACCCCGACCGCCGGTTCGAGGTGGGCTGGCTCGAGAACGACGTCTACAAGGACGAGATCCGGGCGGCGATCGACGCGGGCACGGCGCCGACGCTCGTCTACGGCTGGGCCGGGAGCGACCTCGCGGGGTACGTCGCCGACGGGGACGTCCTCGACCTCACGGGCCGGGTGGACGCCGCGCTGGACAAGGCGCTGCCCTCCGTCGCGAAGAACGGCACCGTGGACGGGCGCACGTACGCCGTCCCCGCCAACCAGACCCAGCCCGTGCTGCTCTATCACAACGCGGACGTGCTGAAGCGGGCCGGCGTCGAGCCGCCGGAGACCTTCGACGACCTGCTCGACGCCGTTCCCGTGCTCCGGGAGGCGGGCGTGCGGCCCGTCGCGCTGGCGGGCGGGAGCCGCTGGCCCGAGCTGATGTACCTGCAGTACCTCACCGACCGCATCGGCGGGCCCGAGGTCTTCCAGCGCGTCGTCGCGGGCGAGCCGGGCGCCTGGTCCGACCCGGCGCTCCTGGAAGCGCTGCGCAAGATCCGCGCGCTCGTCGACGCCGGGGCGTTCGGCGACGACTTCACCGAGGTCACGGCGGACTCGAGCGGTGACGTCGGGATGCTCGTGTCCGGGAACGCGGCGTTCCTGCTGCAGGGGGCGTGGATCTATCCGGACCTCGTCACCTCCATGCCGGAGCTCGTCGCCGCGGGCGGCATCGGCTTCGGCGCGTTCCCCACCGTGGCGGGCGGGGTCGGCGACCCGGACAACGTGGTCGGCAACCCCGCGAACTTCTGGTCGGTGTCCGCCTCGGCGTCGCCGGCGGACCAGCAGGCGGCGATCGACTTCCTCAACGCGGAGACGTACTCCGAGCGGGCGGTCGACACGTTCCTCACGGTCCGGACCGTGCCGCCCGTGCGGGGGATCGACGAGCGCCTGACGCACGGCGACAGCGCGGAGTACCTGCGTGCCGTGTACGAGATGGTCGACTCGGCCCCGCACTTCCAGCTCTCCTGGGACCAGGCCGTCCCGCCCGACCAGGCGGCCGCGCTGCTCGACCACCTGCATCAGGTGTTCACGGGCGAGCTCGACCCCGAGGGCTTCGTCGACGCCATGAACGACACCCTCTGAGCGGTCATCCGCCCAGGTCGACGGTGACGACGTCGGGGAGCCGCAGCCCGAGCCAGAACTCCCCTGCCGGCGGACCCGGGGCGACGTGGCCGGTCGCGACCAGCCAGGCCGTGAGCACCATGCCGTGGGTCGCGACGACCAGGTCGCCGCCGCCGGCGTGCTCGCGCACGGCGTCGTCGAAGCGGCGGGCCGCGTCCGCCGCGGACTCCCACCCGTCGTGCCGCGCGTCGGGGGCGCCCTCGACCCAGGCGCGGCGTGCCTCCCGGAACTCCGCGGAGACGGGCTCGGGCGGGCGCCGGACCTCCCCGAACCGCGGGTCCGTGGGGACGTCGGCGCCGCCGAGCGCGAGGGAGAGCGTCTCCACCGCCTTGCGCTCGTCGCTCGCGACGGCGTGCGCGCCGTCCGGGAGCCGGAGCCCGCGCGCCGCCGCGTGGCCGGCCGCCGAGAGCGGCCAGGCGTGCGGGGGCACGTCGTCGGACACGTGGGGGGCTGCATGACGGACGACGGTGACGCGCACGGGGCCAGTCTGCCCGTGCCTCGCGGACCGACGACCTTCCTCCGGGCACCGAGCTCGACATCGGACGACTGAGCGTTCAACGCGGCAGTTCTTGCTCGGCGCGGCAG
>NZ_JBHXAW010000453.1:0-1953 GCF_042726645.1 Isoptericola sp. NPDC060257 | reverse complement strand
CGGACCGCACCCTCGACGGCACGGGCCACCGGGTCGTCGGGCGACGAACCATGCACGCAACCCACCTCCTCGCTGGATGTCACTAGCTTGGCATATCACTAGCCTAGAAAGATACTAGCCTCATGACGGGCCACTACGATGGGCGCGTGACCCAGGCAGCCACGGGGGGCTCCTACTGGTACGAGGAGTCCGACGCGGAGGCCCGCCGCCTCCTGGAGGCCTTGCGGACCTTCCGCCGCGCGGACGAGGCGATGCGACGACGCGCCGGCCGCGACATGAAGATGAACCTCACCGACCTCCGCGCGCTCCAGCACGTCATCGCCTGCGAGGGGCACGGCGAGCCGACGACGCCGCGCGGGCTCGCCGAGTACCTGGCGATCTCCACCGCCTCGACCACGAAGCTGCTCGACCGCCTCGTCGCCTCCGGCCATCTCGAGCGGCGCCCGCACCCGTCGGACCGCCGGTCGGTGGTCGTCGTCGCCTCCGACGCCGCGCACGCCGAGGTGCGCGAGAGGCTCGCCCCGGTGCACGCGCGCATGCTCGAGATCGCGCGGGCCGTGCCGGCGCGCTCCCGCCCGGCCGTGCGGGACTTCCTGCTGGCCATGGCCGCGGAGGCCGAGCGGGAGCCTGACGACGTCGCGGGCACCGTCGTCGGCGACGCGTCCGCCTGACGAGCGGCTACGCGCGCGGCGCGGCCCAGCCCGCGGTGCGCAGCTCCCGCACCTGCTCGACCATCCACGGGCTTACCGACCACGAAGCGAGGTCGACGAGCGTCGAGGCGTCGCGCGGCCGCACCCACCGCCAGTCCATGACCTCGTCCGGGTTCGGCACCGGGTCGCGGTCCACCGACGCGAAGAGCACCGGGCAGATCTCGTTCTCGACGACGCCGCCCGCGTCCACGGCGCGGTAGCGGAACGACGGGAGCACGGGCTCGCCGTCGGTCACCACGTCCAGCCCGAGCTCGTGCCGGCCGTGCCGCAGGACGGCCTGCGCCAACGACTCGCCCCGGCGCGGGTGCCCGCAGAACGAGTTGGTCCAGACCCCGGGCCACGTCCGCTTCGACAGCGCCCGCCGCGTGAGCAGGAGCCCGCCGTCCGGGCGGAACAGGTAGCAGGAGAACCCGAGGTGCAGCGGGGTGTCGCGGGTGTGCACGGTGGCGCGCGGCGCGGTCCCCACCGGGGCCCCCGCGTCGTCGAGCAGGACGACGTGGTCGCCTGCGGCCTCGGGTCCCGCGCCGGATCCGGCGTCGACCCCGGTCACGACGCGCCCGCCTCAGCGACGGCGGGGGCGCGGACGGCCCGCACGCGCAGCACCACCGCCGCGCCGAGCACGATGACGGCGGCGGCCACCGCGCTCGCCGCGGCCGGCGCCGAGGTCGGCTCGCCCCCGGACCTCGCGACGGCGACCCAGGCCAGGCCCCAGGCGATCGCCGCCGCGACGGCGAGCCGCCCGCGCCCGCGCACGGCGAGGGCGACGCCGATCGCGGCGACCGCCGCGAGGATCCCCACGGCCCACCAGTCGGCCGCCACGCCCCCGCCGTCGAACCCCGCGGCCGTCAGGGCCGCCGCCACGTTCGCGACGGTCGCCACGCAGACCCAGCCCAGGTAGAGGCCGAGCGTGCCGTCCACCAGCACCCGCTCCGCGACACCGCTCGCGGGGGTCCGGACCAGGATCAGGAACGTCCGGGCGAGCATCACCAGGAGGGCCACGATGACCACGACGCTCCACCACAGCAGGCCCGCCTGGACGGCGAGGATCCAGGCCGCGTTGAGCAGCATCGTCGCCGCGACCGGCCACCGCAGGCGGCGCTGCCGCTCGTCGAGCGCGTGCGCGGGGAGCCACTGGAAGACCGTGTACCCCGCGAGGCCGAGGTAGATGACGGTCCAGATCGAGAACGCCGGGGACGCCGGGGCCACGAGCGTCGCGTCGGCCGCGAGCGCGCCGCCCGCGGCC
>NZ_JBHXAW010000452.1:0-1956 GCF_042726645.1 Isoptericola sp. NPDC060257 | reverse complement strand
AGGTAGTTCCGGTCCTGGTGAGGTAGTCCGCTACCTCACCGGATCTCGAACTACCTCGGCGCTTGTCGTACTACCTCGGCAGTCTCGTCCTACCTCGTCGGCGCGCCGTTCGTCGCCGCGCGGGCCGCGGCGTGGAACGCGAGGATCTGCAGCTCGCCGGCCACGTCCACCGAGCGCACGACGACGTCGTCGGGCAGCTGCAGCGCCACCGGCGCGAAGGACAGGATCTCCCGCACCCCGCACGCCACGATCCGCTCGGCGATGGCCTGCGCCACCGGCCCGGGGGTCGCCAGCACCACCATCGACACGCCGGTGCGCGCGAGCACGTCCTCCAGCGCGTCGACGTGCTCGATCGTCAGCCCGGCCGCGGAGTTCCCGACCACCTGCGGGTCGGCGTCCAGCAGCGCCACGACCTGGAACCCGCGGGCCGCGTACCCCGAGTAGTTCGCCAGCGCGTGGCCCAGGTTGCCGATGCCGACGATCGCCAGCCGGTGCTCGGACCCGAGCCCCAGCGCCGTCGCGATGTACTGCGCCAGCGACTGCACGTCGTAGCCCACGCCGCGCGTGCCGAACGACCCGAGGTAGGACAGGTCCTTGCGCAGCTGCGCCGACCCCACCCCCGACCGCTCCGCCAGCTCCGACGACGACGTCGTCGTCACACCGCCCTCCGCCAGGTCGCGCAGGGCGCGCAGGTAGTAGGGCAGCCTCGCCACCGTCGCGGCCGGCACCGTCGCCTCACCGAGCTCGATCACTGCTGGATCACCCTGTCGTCCTCTCCCGGGCTCAGCGGGCCAGCCGGCGCGCCAGCCGCGCGCCGTCCACCCGCCAGAAGCCCTGCTGCACGCCGTCCACCTCGACGACGGGCACGTAGTCCCCGTACTTGCCCACCAGGTCCCCGCCGGGGCCGTCGACGTCGATGTCGACCTCCCGGAAGGTCTCGCCCGCGGCCCCGCACACGTCCGCGACCACCGCCCGAGCCTCCTCGCACAGGTGGCAGCCGGCACGCGTGTACAGGAGCACCCGGGGTTCACCTTCGGATCCCTGCGGCATGCTCACCTGCCAAGACTAGCGGCGCCGATACAGTGGACCGCATGCCGTCGCCCGTCGAGTCGTCCCCGCCGGCGCGCGCCGCAGCCTTCTTCGACGTCGACAACACCATCATCCGGGGCGCCAGCGCCTTCCACCTGGCGCGCGCCCTGTACCAGCGGCGGTTCTTCGGCACCCGCGACCTGCTGCGGTTCGCGCTGATCCAGGCGAAGTACGTGGTGTTCGGCGAGTCCCGCTCCCAGATCGAGACCGTGCGCAGCCGGGCCCTGTCGCTCATCGCCGGGCGCTCGGTGGCGGAGATCACGGCCGTGGGCGAGGACGTGTACGACACCGTGCTCGAGCTGCGCATCTTCCCAGGCACCAAGCGGCTGCTCGACGAGCACCTCGCCGCCGGCGACCAGGTGTGGCTCGTGACCGCGACGCCGGTCGAGATCGGCGGGCTCATCGCCCGCCGCCTCGGCGCCACGGGGTGCCTCGGCACGATCGCCGAGCACTCCGGGGGCTTCTACACCGGCCGCCTCATGGGCGACCTCATGCACGGGGAGGCCAAGGGCTCCGCCGTCCGCGAGCTCGCCGAGCGCGAGGGCATCGACCTGTCCGCCTCGTACGCGTACGGCGACTCCCTCAACGACCTCCCGATGATGCGCACCGTCGGGCACCCCTGCCCCATCAACCCCGACGTGCGCCTGCGCCGGCACGCCAAGGAGGTCGGCTGGCCCATCCGCGAGTTCCGCGGCCGCGGACGGCGCGTGGCCGGGCGCGGGATGAAGACGGCGTCGTGGGCCGGCGCCGCCTGGGTCGCCGGGCTCGTGCTCCGCAGCATCCGGCGGCGGCTTCAGGGCCGCTGACGGCGGCCGCACCGGCCGGGAACAGCGAACGGGCCCGGCACCTCCGTGGAGGTGCCGGGCC
>NZ_JBHXAW010000451.1:0-1973 GCF_042726645.1 Isoptericola sp. NPDC060257 | reverse complement strand
GCTCCGTGAGGTCCTCGCCGAAGAGAAGCCCCTGGGCGCCCTGCGGCACCGAAGCACCCGTGGGGACGCTTGCCTCACCGCTGCTGTTCACTGTGCCTCCTGGTGTTCGACTCCACGCTAGGACGCCCCTGGGGGGTCGTCAACGACGTCGGCGCCGAGCGGGACCGCGTGTCGCGCTGCCGTGCCCCCACGTCGGGGGCCTGCGCCCGTCCCTCAACTGTCGATCACGACTTGAGGGTTCGGCTCCTACGGTAACCGAGTCTGACCGTCAACCGGAGGTCGAGGGTCCGCCCGGGCGTGGCGACGTCAGGGGGGCGCGTCGTCAGGCCGTTCCCCACCGCTCGGCGGCGTGCCCGGCTCGTGCGGTCCCCCGGGGGCCGTGAAGTCGGCCGCGGTCGCGTGGTCCAGGAAGTCGCGGAACTTCTCCACCTCGCGCTGCTGCTCGACGTCGACCACCTCGACGCCGGCGACGGCGACCACCTCGGCGGAGCACAGCACCGGGCTCCCCGTCCGCACCGCCAGGGCGATCGCGTCCGACGCACGCGAGTCGAGCCGGGTGCCGTTCGACAGGACGAGCTCGGCGAAGAACACCCCGCCGTCGAGCGCGACGATCTCGACCCGCTCGAGCTCCACGCCCACCGCGCCGAGGAGGTCCCGCAGCAGGTCGTGCGTCATCGGGCGCGGGGTCACGAGCCCGGCCTGCGCCATCGCGATGGCCGACGCCTCGCGCGCACCGATGACGATGGGGACGGCGAGGTTCGCGGCGGCGTCCAGGAGCAGCACGACGATCTCCTGGTCGTGCTGCTGCTGCCGCACCCCGAGGACCTCCACCGGGACCATCGGGGCGTCGCTCGCGTCGTCGGGTTCCACCGATCCACGGTACGTCCGCACGGTGCCGCACGTCGCCCGGGGGCGAGCCGGATCGCGACGGCGCAGCCCGCGACCGCGACGGGCAGGTCAGACGAGGTCGCTCGACCCCTGACGCACCCACGTCGAGTGCAGGCGGGCGAGCAGCTCGCCCACCTCGGCCGCCAGCTCCGCACCCTGGGCGCGTGCGGACGGGGTCTGCTGGCTCCGGTAGGGCGCCACCAGCTGGTCGACCAGGCCCACGTGCCGGTCGGCCGACGCCCGCAACGACCGCAGGTGCCGCGGCTCGATGCCGTGCTCCGCGAGCCGGACCGCGATCCGCACCACGTCGGGGGCGCCGTCGTCCAGCCGGCTGCCGGCCCGGACCTGCAGCACGCCCGCGGACACCAGCTCCTGCACGAAACGGGGTGTCGTGCCGGTCGCCTCGGCGACGGTCTCCACCGTCCACCGCCGCCGGGTCACCTCGGTCGCGGCACCCGCGTCGGCGAGCCGCGGGGCGGGGCCGGGCGCGGGCTCCCCCGCGTCCATCTCGGCGAGGCGCTCCTTGATGACCTTCAGCGGGAGGTACGAGTCCCGCTGCTCCGTCAGCACGAACCGCAGGCGCTCGACGTCGGCGGGGCTGTACTGCCGGTATCCCGACGGGGTGCGCACCGGGTCGATCAGGCCCTGGTCCTCGAGGAAACGCAACTTGGAGTGCGAGACGGACGGGAACTCCGGGCCCAGCTGGGCGAGCACGTCGGAGATCCGCATCGTCGCCTGGCGCGAGATCCCCCGCGGCCAGGGTTCCGGCGCGCCGGCGGGCTGCTCGCCCTGCGCGGCCTGCGCCGCCGTCACGACGCGGGCGCCTGCGGGTCCCGCGGCGCCTGCGGGCTGGCGTGGAACGACATGCGGAACTTGCCGATCTGCACCTCGTCGCCCGTCGTCAGCGGCGCCGCGTCGATGCGCTCCCGGTTGACGTACGTGCCGTTGAGCGAGCCGATGTCCCGGACGACGAAGCGGTCGCCCTCGCGGGCGAACTCCGCGTGCTTGCGCGACACCGTCACGTCGTCGAGGAAGATGTCGGCCTGCTCGCTGCGCCCGGCGACCGCGCGGTCGGAGTCCAGCAG
>NZ_JBHXAW010000450.1:0-1974 GCF_042726645.1 Isoptericola sp. NPDC060257 | reverse complement strand
ACACAGCACCAGAACACCGGGAACGGCCCGGCCCTGCCCGGCCGCCGCGTCTTCCTGCGCGGCGCGGTGGCCGGGACTGCGGCCGCCGCCGGGCTCGGCATGAGCAGGCCGCCCTTGGACACGCCGGCCCTCTCGGCCACCGCGTCCAGCGTGGCGGCGCGCTCCCCGGACTCGACGAGGAGCTCGGCGAACGCGCGCAGGACCTTGGCTCGGGCGGCGGGGGCGGGAGGCATGTCGACAGCCTAGTGGCGAGGTGTTACTGTACCGGCTGGACGGTGCGGAAGTTCGGCATCACCATGTCGCCCCGGCCGTCCGCAGCGTGTGAAAGGCACCTCAGGTTCAGACATGGCTCAGACCCAGGTGACGACGCACCCCATCTCCTCAGCCACGGACGCGAGCCGCCTCGCCCCCGCGCGCCCCGCCGGGGCCGGGCGCCGCTGGGCGGCCCTCGCCGTGCTGATGCTGCCGGTGCTGCTCGTCTCGATCGACAACACGGTCCTCAGCTTCGCCCTGCCGCAGATCTCGGAGGCCCTGGCCCCCGGCGGCACGCAGCTGCTGTGGATCGTCGACGTGTACCCGCTCGTGCTCGCGGGGCTCCTCGTGCCGATGGGTTCCGTCGCGGACCGCGTCGGACGTCGCCGCCTGCTCCTGATCGGGGCCGTCGGCTTCGCCGTCGTGTCCGCGGTGGCGGCCTTCGCGCCGACGGCGGGCGCCCTGATCGCCGCCCGCGCCGGCCTCGGCTTCTTCGGCGCGATGCTCATGCCGTCCACGCTCTCGCTGCTGCGCAACGTGTTCACCGATCGCGACGAGCGCCGCCTCGCCATCGCGATCTGGGCCGCGGGCTTCGCCGCGGGCTCGGCCGTGGGGCCGATCGTCGGCGGGCTGCTGCTCGAGCACTTCTGGTGGGGCTCCGTGTTCCTCCTCGCGGTGCCGGTGCTCGCCCTGCTGCTCGTGCTCGCGCCGGTCTTCGTGCCGGAGTCGCGCGACCCCGCGCCGGGCCCGATCGACCCGGTGTCGATCGTCCTGGTCATGGCCGCGATGACCCCGGTGGTGTTCGGCATCAAGACGCTCGCCAAGGGCGCGCTGCCCTCGCTGGGGATCGCCGCGATCGCCGTGGGGCTGCTCATGGGCGTGCTCTTCGTGCGACGCCAGCTGCGCCGCAGGAACCCGATGCTCGACGTGCGGCTGTTCGCCGTGCCCGCCTTCACCGGCAGCGTGCTGGTCAACCTGCTGTCGGTGTTCTCGCTGGTCGGCTTCCTGTTCTTCGTGTCGCAGGACCTGCAGCTCGTCATCGGGCTCTCGCCGGTCCAGGCGGGCCTCGTGCTCCTGCCGGGCACCGTCGCGATGGTCGTCGCGGGGCTGGCCGTGGTGAAGGTCGTGCGTCACGTGCGGCCCTCGCACGTCGTCGCCGCCGGGCTGGCCCTGTCCGCGGTCGGCTACCTCGTCACCGCGCTCGTCGCCGGGCGCGGGGAGGCCGGCTGGCTCGGGCTCGCGTTCGTCGTGCTGGCGATCGGGGTCGGCTCGGCCGAAACCGTGTCGAACGACCTCATCGTCTCGACGGTCCCCGCGGCCAAGGCGGGCGCGGCCTCGGCGATCTCCGAGACCGCGTACGAGGTCGGCGCGGTGCTGGGCACCGCCGTCCTCGGCGGGATCCTCACCGGGTCGTACCACGCGAACGTCGTCGTGCCGTCGGGCGTGACCGCCACGGACGCGGCGTCCGCGGCGGAGACGCTCGGTGGCGCGACGAGCGTGGCGGCCGACCTGCCGGCCGGCCAGGCGCAGGCCCTCCTGGACTCCGCGCACGCGGCGTTCGGCAGCGGCGTCGTCGTGACGTCCGCCATCGGCTTCGCCGCGGTCCTCGTCGCGGCGGGGATCGCGCTGGCGACGCTGCGCGAGCGCGCCTGACGCCCGACGCCGTCCGTGAGGGCGGCGTCACACCCGCGACGGCGGCGCCACCGGCGAGGAGGGTGGCGC
>NZ_JBHXAW010000449.1:0-1987 GCF_042726645.1 Isoptericola sp. NPDC060257 | reverse complement strand
GGCGGGCACCTCGCGCAGCAGCACGCGCGTCCCCTTGTCGACGCCGCCGGGAGAGAAGACGCCGGAGGCGACGTCCACCTCGACCTCCCGGCCGGCGAGCTCGACGACGGCGCGGCGGCGCTCGGCGGCGGAGGCCGGCTGCGCGGTGAAGTAGTGGTCGGGCTGCTCGCTCACCCCGCGATCCTAGGTCCCGGGCGTCGCCTCCGGCGTCGTGCCCGGCGCCCGCCCCGCAGAACTGCGGGCCCGGCCTGCACGGGGAAAAACTCTCCACCGGGACTGTCTCGCGTGGGACCCTTGTTGTACTCCTACGGCGGCAGGACCGCCGACCCCGACCCGAGAGGCACACCTTGACCCACACCCCGACCAACCCCGACACCCCGCAGGCCGACGAGACCGCCGGGACCTCCGGCGCCGAGACCTCGGCGGACGCGCGCCGCGAGGCCGAGCGCGACGCCCAGGCGATCGCGCAGGACGTCGTCGCCCGGGTGCTCGCACGGGCCGGGACGGCGCGGTCCGAGGGCGCCACGGTGCACACCGCCCACGACGGCGAACAGCTCGACCTCGAGGAGCGCATCTCGCTGCGCCGCGTCGCCGGGCTCTCCACCGAGCTCGAGGACGTCACCGAGGTCGAGTACCGCCAGCTCCGCCTGGAGCGCGTGGTGCTCGTCGGCCTGTACTCCGGCGGCGAGGCCGCGGCCCGCGAGGCGGAGGTCTCGCTGCGCGAGCTCGCCGCGCTCGCCGAGACCGCGGGCTCGCAGGTGCTCGACGGCCTGCTGCAGCGCCGCCAGAAGCCCGACCCGGGCACGTACCTCGGGTCCGGCAAGGCGGCCGAGCTCGCCGACGTCGTCGCGTCCGTCGGCGCCGACACCGTGGTGGCCGACACCGAGCTGGCCCCGTCGCAGCGCCGCGCGCTGGAGGACATCGTCAAGGTCAAGGTGGTCGACCGCACCGCGCTGATCCTCGACATCTTCGCCCAGCACGCCAAGTCGCGGGAGGGCAAGGCCCAGGTCGAGCTCGCCCAGCTCGAGTACCTCCTGCCGCGCCTGCGCGGCTGGGGCGACTCGATGTCCCGCCAGGCCGGTGGCCAGGTGGGCGGCCAGGGCGCCGGCATGGGCTCCCGCGGACCCGGCGAGACGAAGATCGAGCTGGACCGGCGCCGGATCCGCAACCGGATGGCCAAGCTGCGCCGCGAGATCGCCGCCATGGCCCCCGGGCGCGAGACCAAGCGGCTCGACCGCAAGCGGCACGGCGTGCCGAACGTGGCGATCGCCGGCTACACGAACGCCGGGAAGTCGTCGCTGCTCAACGCGCTCACCGACGCGGGCGTCCTCGTCGAGAACGCCCTGTTCGCGACGCTGGACCCGACCGTCCGCAAGGCCCGCACGGAGGACGGCCGACCGTACACCTTCACGGACACCGTCGGGTTCGTGCGGCACCTGCCGCACCAGCTCGTCGAGGCGTTCCGGTCCACGCTCGAGGAGGTGGGCGACGCCGCGCTGCTGCTGCACGTGGTCGACGCCTCCCACCCGGACCCCGAGGGCCAGATCGCCGCGGTGCGCGAGGTGCTCGCCGAGATCCCCGGGATCGCGGACGTGGCCGAGGTCGTCGTGCTCAACAAGGCCGACGTCGCCGACCCGGCCGTCGTCGGCCGGGTGCAGCGTCGCGAGCGGCGCAGCGTCGTCGTGTCGGCGCACTCGGGCGAGGGCATGGCCGAGCTGCGGGAGCTCATCGCGGCCGAGCTGCCCCAGCCGCACGTCGAGATCGACCTGGTCGTCCCGTACTCCCGCGGCGACCTGGTCCACCGCGTGCACGAGGCCGGCGGCTCGGTCGCCGAGGAGCACCTGGCCGAGGGCACCCACCTGCGCGGTCGCGTGGGCGAGGCGCTCGCGGCCGAGCTCAGGGCCGCCGCCGTCGGGGGCTGACCGCCCGCCGTGGGGGCGGCCCCCCCGGCGGCGGCCCCGCGGGGGGGGGGGGGGCGTATAGAAAA
>NZ_JBHXAW010000448.1:0-2010 GCF_042726645.1 Isoptericola sp. NPDC060257 | reverse complement strand
GCCGACGACGAGTCGGCGGCCCTCGTCGCGTCCGTCACCGGCCGGCGGGCGAGGTGGCCGCGGCCTCCGACAGGAGCGCGGCCTGCTCGGTGCGGAGGAGGACGTCACGGATCGTGTCGCGGCTGCGGGTGAGGCAGGCGATCTTGTCCTCGATGCCCACGAGCTCGCCGGCGAGCATCTCCGCCACCGTGCGGGGACAGGTCGGCGCCTCGGCGGCGCTCGCCTCCTCCATGTCGAGCAGGACCTTGATCAGGCGCGTGGGGATGCCGGCGCGCACCATCCCGGCCACCCTGGACACGCGCTCGACGTCGTCGTCGGAGTAGGTGCGGTACCCGTTCGCCGCGCGGGCGGCCACGAGCAGGCCCTGCTGCTCGTAGTAGCGCACGAGGCGCGGTGCCACTCCCGCGCGACGCGCGAGCTCGCCGATCTTCATCGTGCTCCTCCCGAGGTGACCGGGGTCACGCTTGACATTGACATCAATGTCAAACTCTAGCGTCGGTCGCATGACGACACCGCGCCCGACCCCCGCCCCGTCCGACAGACTCCCGTGGATCTCGCTCCTCGTCCTCGGCGCGGCCACGTTCGCCATGGTCACGGCCGAGATGCTGCCGACCGCCGTGCTGCCGCAGATGAGCGCCGGGCTCGGGGTGGACGAGTCGCGCACCGGGCTCCTCGTGTCCGTGTGGGCCGCCACCGTGGTGGTGGCGAGCTTCCCGCTCGTACGGCTCGTCACCGGCACGGACCGGCGTGCCGTGATCACGGTCGCGCTCGGCGTCCTGGCCGCGTCCTCCCTCGCCACGGCGCTGGCGCCGACGTACGGCGTCGCCGTGGGGGCGCGGCTGGTGGGCGCGGCCGCCGTCGGCCTCCTGTGGGCGACCGCGAACGCGCACGTCGCCGACCTGGTGCCCGACCGGCTGCTCGCCCGCTCGATCGCCGTGGTGCTGGGCGGCGCCACCCTGGGCATGGTGCTCGGCACGCCGCTCGCCAGCCTCGTGACCCGTGCGGTGGGCTGGCGGGCGGCGTTCGCCGGTCTCGCGCTGCTGACGCTGGTGGTCGCGGTCCTCGTGCGGCTCGTCGTCGCGCGGGCGCCCGGGGCGGGCGCCGGTGTGCGAGCGGTCCCGGGCGGCGCGGACCCGGCGCCCGCCGGGGGGCCCGGGCCGATGATCGCGGTGACGGCGATCGTCGGCGTGCTGCTGGTGGGGCACTACGGCGCGTACACGTACGTGACCCGCATCGTCGAGGCGCCGGCCGCCGCGCTGCCGGGCGGCGTGAGCGCGCTGCTCCTGGTGTTCGGCCTCGCGTCCGCGCTGGGGGTGGTCCTCGCCGGCCGGTTCGGCGCCCGGACCGCGCCGGTGCTCGCCCTCGCCGCCGGCGGGACCGCGCTCGCCCTGCTCGGGCTCGCCGTGGTGGACGTGCACCCCGCCCTCGGCGTGGCCGTCGTCGTGGTGTGGGGCGTGTCGTCGGGTGCGCTGCCGCCCCTGGCCCAGACGCTGATCCTGCGCCTCGGTGGCCCCGAGCGGCGCGCGACGGCGGCGGCGCTGATCCCGGTGGTGTTCAACGGCGGCATCGCCGTCGGGGCGGCCCTGGCGTCGTGGGTCGTGGCGGGCGGCGGCGTCGGGGCGCTGCCGGTCCCGGCCGCAGTCGTGGTCGCCGTGACAGCCCTCGCGCTCGGCGCCGGGGCGCGGGTCTGGTCGACGCCGGCAGCCGGGGAGGGCGACGGTGGCCGCGCCGGTCGCACGGTGGCCGAGAGGCCTGCCGGGGTCTGAGCCCCGCCCGTCAGCAGGCGGGGGCGAGGGCGTCGCCGCTGCCGGTGGCCAGGTAGGCGTCGGACACCCAGTTGCTCGGGCCGATGCGGTACCAGAGGTTCGTCGTGCCGCGGGTGCCCGTGACCGTCTGCCCGCGCGCGTGGCAGAGCAGCGGCACGCGCGCGGCGTCGGCGGCGGCGCCGGTCCACCGGTAGCCGGTGCCCGGCCCGGTGCGGACGTTGAGGGTGCCGCCGTCGGCCGAGAC
>NZ_JBHXAW010000447.1:0-2023 GCF_042726645.1 Isoptericola sp. NPDC060257 | reverse complement strand
TACGCCGACGGTCTCGCCGTGCTCGGCGCCGACGTGGGTGCTTTCCTCGACCAGCTGGAGCGGTTCGCGGACGCCTACGGGGACGCCGTCCGGGAGGCGTGATGCGCTCGCAGCCTGCGTGGCCCCAGACGGATCCTGCCCGATTTCGGGCAGGATCTGGCATGTCGGGGCCGCGGGGCGCATGATGTCCCGGTGACCGACGCCGATCTCGTCGCCCGCATCGCGACCTCCACGGGGCTCTCCCCGGCCGAGGCGGAGCGCGTCGTCGAGGACGTCCTCGCCTGGTACCGCGAACCGGTGGAGGAGTACGTCCGGCGTCGGCACGCGTCGCTGCGCACTTTCGGGCGCCGCAACGAGGAGATCTACGCGCAGATCGCCGTCGAGCTCCGCGACCGCCTGGTCGCGGCACCGGAGCTCAGCGAGCGCCAGGTCCGTCGCACCATCTACGGCTGAAGAACCTACGGCTGAACATCTACGGCTAGGAGCACCCAGACCCATGTGTGGAATCGTCGGCTACGTCGGCCCCCAGCAGGCAGCACCCGTCCTCGTCGAGGGCCTCACGCGGCTGGAGTACCGCGGCTACGACTCGGCCGGTATCGCCGTGCTCAACCCGCGCTCCAGCGCGCACCCGTCGCGCGTCGTGCGCGCCAAGGGCCGCGTGCGCGACCTCGAGGCCGCCCTGCCCGCGCGCCTCGCCGGCACCGTCGGCATCGGCCACACGCGCTGGGCGACGCACGGCGAGCCGAGCGAGCGCAACGCCCACCCGCACACCTCGTTCGACGGCCGCGTGCACGTGGTGCACAACGGCATCATCGACAACTTCCACGCGCTGCGCTCGCGCCTCACCGCCGACGGCGTCGAGCTCACCTCCGACACGGACACCGAGGTCATCGCCCACCTCGTGGCGCGCGAGCTCGCGGCCGGGCTGGGCTTCGAGGACGCCGTGCGCGCCGCCGTCGCGCAGATCGACGGCACCTACGCCCTCGCGGTGACCGACGTGCAGAACCCGGACCGCGTCGTCGTCGCGCGCAACGGCTCGCCGCTGCTGCTCGGCGTCGGCGACGGCGAGATGTTCGTGGCCTCGGACGCCGCGGCGATCGTGCGCCACACCAGCCAGGTCGTGCTGCTCGACGACGGCGACTTCGCCTCCGTGACGGCCGACGGGTTCCGCACCTTCACCAACGACGAGGAGCACACGGCGCGCGACGCCGTCACGATCGACCTCACCGTCGAGGAGCTGGAGCTGGGCGGCCACGCCCACTTCATGCACAAGGAGATCCACGAGCAGCCGGAGACGGTGGAGCGGATGCTGTCCGGCCGTCTCGACGACCGGTTCGGCACCGCCAAGCTCGACGGCCTCAACCTGGACCCGCGCGAGATGCGCCGGTTCGCCCGCGTGAAGATCCTCGGCTGCGGCTCCGCGTACTACGTGGGCCAGCTCGGGGCGTCCATGATCGAGGACCTGGCGCGCATCCCGGCCGACGCCGAGCCCGCGAGCGAGTTCCGCTACCGCAACCCGATCATCGAGCCCAGCACCCTGTACGTCGTGGTCAGCCAGTCCGGCGAGACCGCCGACACCCTCTTCGCCGTCCGCGAGGTGCAGCGCAAGGGCGGCACCGTCGTCGGGCTCGTCAACGCCGTCGGGTCCTCCATCGCCCGTGAGGTGGACGGCGGCATCTACCTGCACGCCGGGCCCGAGGTGGCGGTCGCGTCGACCAAGGCGCTCACGCACATGGGCGTCGGGTTCGCGCTGCTCGCGCTGGCGCTGGGCCGCGTGCGCGACCTGTCGTTCGCGGACGGCAAGCGCATCATCGCCGGCCTGCGGGCGATCCCCGGGCAGATCGCGCAGATCCTGGGCGACGAGGAGGACCTGTCCGCCGCGGCGAAGGAGCTCTCCGAGGCGCCGAGCCTGTTCTTCATCGGCCGCGTGCGGGGCTACCCGGTGGCGCGCGAGGGCGCCCAGAAGTTCAAGGAGATCACCTACCGGCACGCCGAGGCGTACCCGACGAGCGAGCTCAAGCAC
>NZ_JBHXAW010000446.1:0-2033 GCF_042726645.1 Isoptericola sp. NPDC060257 | reverse complement strand
GGACGACCGCCGCCCCGCGCGTCGTCGCACCATAGACTCCCCGGCGTGAGAGGACGGCTGCCGATGGTGGGATCGCAGTCGTCGCTGCGCGAGGCGAACCGTGCGCGCGTCGTCGACGCGGTGAAGCGGCACGGTGGGCTGACCCAGGTGGAGCTCACCGGGGCCACCGGGCTCTCGCCCGCCACCGTGTCGACCATCGTCAAGGAGCTCGTCGCCGCTGAGCTGGTCGAGGTGCGCAACACGATCCGCTCGGGCCGGCGCGCGCAGCTCGTCACCCTCGCCCACCGGGTAGGGCTCGTGGCGGGCGTGCTGGTGGGCACGCGGCACCTCACGGTGGCCATCGCGGACGTGTCGCACGAGATCCTCGCCGAGCAGGTGCTGCCGCTGCCGGCGGAGCACCGCGCCGACACCAGCCTCGACCGCGCCGCCCTGCTCGTCGTCGACCTGCTGGAGCGCGTCGGCTCGGAGCTCGACGAGGTGCTCGGCATCGGGCTCGGGCTGCCGGCGCCGGTCGACGCCGCCAGCGGCCAGGTCACCGTGCGCGGCATCCTGCGAGGCTGGGACGGCGTGCCGGTGGCGCAGGTGCTGTCCAAGCGGCTGGCCCGGCCGGTGTTCGTGGACAACGACGCGAACCTGGGCGCCCTGGCGGAGAGCACGGTCGGCGCCGCCCGCGAGGTGCACGACGCGCTGTACGTCCGCGCCGGGCACGGCGTGGGGGCGGGCATCGTGCTGGCGGGCCGCGTGCACCGCGGCGTCGCGGGCACGGCGGGCGAGATCGGGCACGTGCAGGTGGACCCGGCCGGCAACATCTGCTCGTGCGGAAGCCGCGGCTGCCTGGACACGGTCGTGGGGGACCGGGCGCTGCTCGAGCCGCTGCGCAGCAGCCACGGGAACCTCACCCTCGCCGACGTCGTGCGCCTGACGAACGAGGACGACCCGGGCTGTCGGGAGATCGTCGCCGACGCCGGTACGGTGGTCGGCGGCGTCGTGGCCGGGCTGGCGACGTCGCTCAACCCGGAGCTCGTCGTCGTCGGGGGAGCGCTGGCCGCGACGGGCGAGGTCTTCCTCGGGCCGCTGCGCGAGGCGCTGCGCCGCCGGACCCTGCTGCAGCAGGTCACGCCTCTCGAGGTGGTGCCCGCGGCGCTGGGGACGCGCGCCGAGCTGGAGGGAGCCATCGCGCTCGCGCTGCAGCACACCGACCTGCTGGAGCAGCCCGACGACGGACCGCACGGCGCCGTCGTCGTGGGCCAGGTCCGCACAGGAAAGGGGAACCGGTGAGGGGACGCACGCCGCTGCTCGCGCTGCGGCAGGTCAGCAGGTACTTCGGTGCCGTCGAGGCCCTCGTCGACGTGGACCTGGAGGTGCACGCGCACGAGGTGGTGGCCCTGGTCGGGGACAACGGGGCGGGCAAGTCGACGCTCGCCCAGATCGTGGCGGGCGTGCTGAGCCCGAGCTCGGGGCAGCTGGAGATCGACGGTGAGCCCGTGTCGATCCCGTCGCCCTCGGCGGCGAACCAGCTCGGCGTGGCGAGCGTCTTCCAGGACCTCGCCGTCTGCGAGAACCTCGACGTCACCGCGAACGTCTTCCTGGGGCAGGAGCTGCGCGGGCGGGCGGGCCTGCTGCGCGACGGCGACATGGAGACCGAGACCCGCGCGCTCCTCGAGCACCTCACGATCCGGATCCCGTCGGTGCGGACCCCGCTGCGGCACCTGTCCGCCGGGCAGCGTCAGGCGGTCGCCATCGCGCGCACCCTCATCGGCCAGCCCCGCATCGTGGTGCTCGACGAGCCGACGGCAGCGCTCTCGGTGGCGCAGACCGCCGAGGTGCTCACGCACATCCAGCGCCTGCGCGAGCTGGGGCTCGGCGTCATCCTCATCAGCCACAACCTCAACGACGTGCGCGCGGTCTCCGACCGCATCGAGGTGCTGCGGCACGGCCGGAACAACGGGTCATTCGCGGCGACGGCCGCGCACGAGGAGATCCTCGCGGCGATCACCGGCGCGGCCTGAGGGCCGCGGGGGAGGGGTCCCCGC
>NZ_JBHXAW010000445.1:0-2070 GCF_042726645.1 Isoptericola sp. NPDC060257 | reverse complement strand
CACCCCGAGCCCACGACGGGCACGATCGACGCGCCGATCGGGCGCCACCCCAGCGCCGACTACAGGTTCGCCGTCGTCGCGGACGGCAAGCACTCGGTGACGCACTACGAGGTGCTCGAGATGCTGCCCGCCGCGTCGCTCGTCGAGGTGCACCTCGAGACCGGCCGCACCCATCAGATCCGGGTGCACTTCCAGGCGGTGCGGCACCCGCTGGTCGGCGACCTCACCTACGGCGCGGACCCCGTGCTCGCGTCGAAGGTGGGGCTGGAGCGCCAGTGGCTGCACGCCGTACGGCTCGGGTTCGAGCACCCGCTCACCGGCCGCTGGGTGGAGGTCACCAGCGAGTACCCCGACGACCTGGCGCACGCGCTCGAGGTCGTCCGCGGGGCCTACCGGTAGGCAGCCCTGGTGCCCGACCTGCCCTGGTGGGCGGACGTCCTCGCCGGCCTCGTGGTGGCCGTGCTCGCGCTCTGGGCGCTGCTGGCCGCCGGCCTGCTCGTCGTGCGGCGGCGCACCGGTCGCGGCTCGCTGCGCGGCGCCGCGCGCCTGCTGCCCGACGTGCTGCGCCTGGTGAGGCGGCTCGCGGGGGACCGCACGCTGTCGCGGCGCGTGCGCGCCCTGCTCGTCGTGCTCATGGGCTACCTCGCGATGCCGATCGACCTCGTCCCGGACGTCGTCCCCGTGCTCGGCTGGGCCGACGACGTGATCGTCGTGGCGCTCGTCCTGCGGGCCGTGGTGCGCAGCGCGGGACCCGACGTCGTGCGCCGGCACTGGCCGGGGACCGAGGACGGCCTGGCCGTGCTGCGGCTCCTCGTGCGGTGGTGACGGGACGCCTCCGGGGCCCTGTGAGGTTCCCCTCGGCGGGGCGGTCCGGAGTGTCGGAGGCGACTGCCTAGACTCGGTCCATGCCCGACGCAGGTTCCTCCACCGCCCAGCCGACCGGTACCTCCGAGGACGACTTCGTCCACCTGCACGTGCACACCGAGTACTCGATGCTCGACGGCGCGGCGCGCATGAACGACCTGTTCAGCGAGGTGTCGCGGCTCGGCCAGAAGGCCGTCGCGATCACCGACCACGGGTACCTGTTCGGCGCGTTCGACTTCTGGAGCACGGCGCAGAAGCACGGGGTCAAGCCGATCATCGGCGTCGAGGCGTACGTGACGCCGGGCACCAGCCGCCACGACCGCACCAAGGTGCTGTGGGGCGAGCAGCACCAGCGGCGCGACGACGTCTCCGCGGGCGGCGCCTACACGCACATGACGCTCTGGGCGCGCGACAACGAGGGGATGCACAACCTCTTCCGCGCGTCGTCGCTCGCGTCGCTGGACGGCCAGATGGGCAAGTGGCCGCGCATGGACCGCGAGCTCCTCGAGACGTACGGCAAGGGCCTCATGGGCACCTCGGGCTGCCCCTCCGGCGAGGTGCAGACGCGGCTGCGCCTGGGCCAGTGGGACGAGGCGGTGCGTGCGGCGGGCGAGCTGCAGGACATCCTCGGCAAGGAGAACTTCTTCGTCGAGCTGATGGACCACGGGATCGAGATCGAGTCCCGCACGTACAAGGACCTGCTGCGCCTCGCGGAGCACATCGACGCGCCGCTCGTGGCCACCAACGACCTGCACTACACGAAGCAGGAGGACGCGCACTCGCACGAGGTGCTGCTCGCCGTGAACTCGGGGTCGACGCTCGACGAGCCGACCTACGACCAGGGCGGCAGCCGGTTCGCCTTCAGCGGCGACAGCTTCTACGTGCGCTCGGGCGCGGAGATGCGCCGCCTGTTCTCCGAGCTGCCGCAGGCGATCGAGAGCACGCTGCTCATCGCCGAGCGCTGCGAGGTCTCGTTCGACACCAAGGCGAACTACATGCCGCGGTTCCCGGTGCCGGACGGCGAGGACGAGGTCAGCTGGTTCGTCAAGGAGGTCGAGGCCGGTCTGCGCCGCCGCTACCCCGACGGCATCGGCGACGACGTGCGCAAGCAGGCGAACTACGAGGTCGAGGTCATCATCCAGATGGGCTTCCCGGGGTACTTCCTCGTGGTGGCCGACTTCATCAACTGGGCCAAGGAGCAGGGCC
>NZ_JBHXAW010000444.1:0-2074 GCF_042726645.1 Isoptericola sp. NPDC060257 | reverse complement strand
GCGCTCCCCTCGGGGAGCGCCGCCGTCGGCGTCTCCCGGTGGTGACCGCATACCCAGCTCGGGGTTGGTAAGGCTAACCTCACCTGCTACTGTCGGCGTACGCGGGGAGGCGCCCCTCGGGGCGCGGGGCTGGGGGGTTCCACCTGAGACGTGCGGCGCCTCCCCGCGATCAGTAGTCCTTCGGGTCCAGGCGACGCAGGACGACGGCGAGCAGCCGGCCGAGCTCGGCCCGCTCCGCCTCGGACAGGTCCGCCAGGGCCGCGCGCTCGTGCTCGATCTGCCGGGGGAACAGCTCGTCGACGAGCGCCTCCCCCTCCGTGGTCAGCGCCACGAGCACGCCGCGCTTGTCGCGCTCGTGCACGGCGCGTCCCACCAGGCCGGCGCGCTCCAGCCGGTCCAGGCGCTTGGTGATCGACGCCCCGGGCGAGCCCGTCATCGTGGTGATCTCGCCGGCGCGCAGCGGGCGCCCGGACCGCCGCAGCGCGGTGAGCACGTCGAGCTCGGCACGCGTGACGTCGCGGGCGGCGAGGTCGTCGGACACCTCGGCCTCCAGCAGGGCGGCGATCCGGCACAACCGCGCGCCGACGTCGGCCGGGGACGTGTCGACGGCGGGGAGCCGCTCGGCCCACTGCGCGCGCACGCGCTCGATGTAGTCCACGGCGACAGGATAGACGTCACACCGCAACTACTTCCATGATGATTTACCCGTGAACTATCATCGGCGGCAATGCCTCCCACCTCCTCCCCCGTCCTGACGAGCGCCCGCGACGTCCTCGACCCCGCCCACCTGCGCACCGCGCTGCGCATCAACCCCGCCGACGCGACGCTCGCGGCAGCGCTGCGCGTCGGCGCCGCGGCCGCCGTCGTCCTCGCGCTGAGCGCCGCCGTCGGTCGCACCGACCTGGCGGCCTTCGCCTCCCTGGGGGCGCTCGTCATCCTCTACGGCCGGTACGAGCCGTACCGGCGGCGTGCGTCCCTGCTGGCCGGCGTCGCCGCCGTGTTCGTCGTCGCCTTCCTGCTCACGGCCTCCCTCACCGCCGCGGGCGCCCCCGTGCTCGTGGTCCTCGCGGTGGTGGCGCTGGTGGCCGGCGTGGCCACCGCCCTGTGCACCCTGGTCCGCACCGGACCGCCCGGGGCGAGCATCGTCGTCTTCGCCGCGGCGGGCGGCATGGTCGGCCCCCTGGCGTGGGGCGACGTCGCCGAGCGCGGGACCGCGTTCGCCGTCGGCGCCGCGATCGCGTGGCTCGTCGGGATGAGCGGGTGGCTCGTCCGCCCGAGCGCGCCCGCGCGGCTCGCCGTCCGCCGGGCGGCGGACGCCGTGCGGAGGTCCCTCGACGCCGGCACCGACGCCCCGGACGCCGCGCGGGCCGCGTCGGCCGCCGTGGCCCGGGCCCGCGAGGTGCTCGCCGACGACCTGTCCCGCCGGCGCACCCGCGACCCCGCGCGCGTGCTCGCCGCCGAGCTGGCAGCGGTCGAGGCGGCGCTCGACCCCACGACCGACCAGACCCCCGACGGCGCGACCTCGCGCACCGTCCCGCCCGCCGACGCCCTGCCGCCGCGTCGCCGCCTGCGCGACGACGTCCGCGCCGGCTGGCGCCTCCCCGGCTGGCGCCTCGCCGGGGTCCGCGTGGTGCTGGCGAGCGTCGTCGCCGGCGCGGGCACGCTCGCCGCCGGGCTGAGCCACCCCGCGTGGGCGCAGCTCGGCGCCACGGCCACCCTGCAGGGCGCGAGCACGCGCCACGCCGTGGTCCGCGCGCTGCAGCGCGGGGGCGGCACCGTGCTGGGCGCGCTGCTCGCCTGGCCCCTCCTGGCGGCGCACCTGTCGTTCGCCGCGACCTGCGTCGTCGTCGTGGTGCTGCAGGTGGTCACGGAGGTCGTCGTCGGGCGCCACTACGGGCTGGCGATGCTCACCATCACGCCGATGGCGCTGCTGATGACGTCCCTCGGCGGGTCGGTCGACCCGGCCGGGATCGCGGCCTCGCGCGCCCTCGACACCGTGCTCGGCGCCGTGGTGGGGGTGCTCGCCGTCGTCCTGGTGCACCCGCGCCGCCGGCCGGCCGCGCCTGCGGCGGCC
>NZ_JBHXAW010000443.1:0-2080 GCF_042726645.1 Isoptericola sp. NPDC060257 | reverse complement strand
GGTCGCTGTCGTACGACGTGCGTGGTGCACGGTCCGCCTCCTCACTTGATCCCGCTGAAGCCGATGGAGTTGACGATCCGCCTCGCGAAGACGACGAACAGCAGGATCATCGGCAGCGCGGCCACCAGGGTCGCGGCCATCAGCCCCGCCCAGTCCGGCCCCGTCTGCGGCGTCTGGGCGTTGAAGTTCCCCAGCGCCACGGTGAGCACCCGCGAGTCGTCGGTGTACGAGACCATCAACGGCCAGAAGTAGTCGTTCCACGACCCGATGTACGTGAGGATCGAGATCGTCGCGATCGGCCCCACGGACATCGGGATGATGATCGCGAAGAACACCCGGACCTTGCTGGCGCCGTCGATCAGCGCGGCCTCCTCCACCTCGGTGGAGACGTTCATGAAGAACTGCCGCAGGAAGAAGATCGCGAACGGCGTCATGAACAGCCCGGGCAGCATGATGCCGAGCAGCGTGTCGATCAGCCCCAGCTCCCGGACCAGCACGAAGTTCGGCAGCAGCGTGAAGATCACCGGCACCATCAGCGACAGCAGGAAGACGCCGAACACGGCGTTGCGCCACCGCCAGCGCAGCCGCGAGAACGCGTACGCGGCCATCGCGGAGAAGAACACCTGGCACGCGGTGACGACCGTCGCCACCACCACGGAGTTGCGCAGGTAGAGCCAGAAGTCGATGGAGGCCCCGGAGCCGCCCTGGGCGATGGCCTCCTCGGTGGATTGCAGCCCGAAGACGCGCTCGAACCCGCCCCAGCTGAAGTCCACCGGGAGCAAGGACGTCGAGTTGGCGTACAGGGCCCCGTTGCTCGACAGCGCGGTGCGCAGCATCCAGTAGAAGGGGAACAGCGTGACGAGCAGGACGAGGATCATCACCGCCCAGGCCAGGACGCGGCCGGGGCTGAGCCGCCGCCGGCGACGACGCGGCGGCGCGGGGCGGTCCGCGTCGGACGCGGAGACGGTCGGGGGTGCGGCAGGTGCCGTCGTGGTCTCGATCATGGTCGCCGCCTCCTAGTTCAGGTCCGTCTGGCCGGCCCGCGTCATGCGGTACTGGAAGAAGGTGACGACCACCAGGATCAGCAGCATCGCCACGCTCAGCGCGGAGGCGTAGCCGAAGTCGAACTGCCCGAACGCCTTGTCGTAGATGTAGAGCTGCAGCACGCGGCTGGCGTCCACCGGGCCGCCGTTCGTGGTGACGGCGACGGTGTCGAACACCTGGAACGAGCCGATCACCGAGATGATCAGCACGAGCCCGAGGATGGGACGCAGCAGCGGCAGCGTGATGCCGAAGAACGTGCGCACCTCCGACGCGCCGTCGACCCGCGCCGCCTCGTACGTGGTGGGCGGGATGGCCTGCAGGCCCGCGAAGATCAGCAGCGCCGTGTAGCCCATGTGCCGCCAGACGTTCACCACCGCGATGGTGGGGATGGCCCAGGCCTCGGAGGTGAAGAACCCGATCCGCTCCAGGCCGACCCACTCCAGCAGCTGGTTCCCGATCCCCAGCTGGAAGTCGAGGATCCACAGGAACACGAGGGCGGCGACCACGTTGGACACGAGGTACGGGGCGAGCACCAGCGAGCGCAGCAGCGTGGAGCGGCTGAGCCGCTGCATCAGCACGGCGATCACCAGGGCCACGACCGTCTGCAGCCCGATGTTGATGACCACGTAGAGCAGCGTCACGCGGACGGCGTTCCAGAACACCGGGTCCGCGACCATCTCGCGGTAGTTGTCGAGGCCCACGAACTCGGCCGGGCTGAGCAGGTCCCACGACGTGAAGCTCAGCCAGATGCCGCGGACCAGCGGCCAGAAGTAGAAGACCAGCAGGCCGATGCTGGCCGGCAGGATGAAGAGCAGGGCGAGCCGGGTGTCGTCCCGGCGGCCCGACCGTCGGACGGTCGGTGGGGGTGGCGCGGTCGGTGCAGCCATCAGGTTCCTCCTTGCGTCGTTGCAAGCAGTGCTCGGACAGTGCGGTGCGGTGCGGCCCCGGGGGGGGGACCCCCCCCGGGCCCGGGGGGGGGGGGGCCTGGGGGGCGGGGCCGCGGCCCCAGTCCGGGGGGACAGGGGCGTATAAAAAA
>NZ_JBHXAW010000442.1:0-2080 GCF_042726645.1 Isoptericola sp. NPDC060257 | reverse complement strand
GCACGGTGCCGAGGGTGCGCGTCGTCGCGACGCCCCCGGTGAGCCGCTCGACGAGCGAGTTCGGGTCCGCCCAGGTTCCCGGTCCGCCCCGCACCACGCCGAGGACGACGCCCGGTCGCGCGGCGACGAGGTCGAGCAGGTCGCGCTCGTCGGTCCACGGCAGGTCCAGCGGCAGCGGTTGCCCGCCGTCCACGAACGTCAGGGTGTCGCGGTACGTCCGCTCGTCGCGGGTGAGCGCGAACGGGTCGCCGTCGATCGCCGCGGCGACGTCGGCCAGCGGACGCACGAGCGCCGCGTGCGTGTATCCGGAGCGCTCGGCGAGCAACGGCGCCGCCTCTCGCACCACACGCTCGGCCGCGGACGCGTCACCGCCCGGGTCGAGGAGCACGGTGCCGTTGGTCTGGAACGACCGCACCGCCGCGGCGCCGCCGTCGAGCAGGGCACGTTCGAGGACGTCGCGCACCGGGCTGCCGCGGTGCCCGAGGTTCATCGCGCGGTAGAGCACCACGTGGGTGAAGGTCACGCCCCGATCCTCGCCCACGCCTCCGACACCGGGCGTGACCCGGCTCACGACGGACCGCCCTCGCGGGTGCGGCACGATAGAGGCATGACTTCCGACACCGTCGTCCCCGGCGCGTCCGGCGCGGGCGAGACCGAGTACCGCATCGAGCACGACACGATGGGCGAGGTGCGCGTCCCGGCGCACGCGCTCTACCGCGCGCAGACGCAGCGGGCCGTGGAGAACTTCCCCATCTCCGGCACCACGCTCGAGCGCGGGCACATCGAGGCCCTGGCCCGCATCAAGAAGGCCGCCGCGCGCGCCAACGCCGAGCTGGGCGTGCTCGACCAGGACATCGCCGACGCGATCGTCGCCGCGGCCGACGAGGTCGCCTCGGGCGTGCACGACGCGCACTTCCCGATCGACGTCTTCCAGACCGGCTCGGGCACGTCGTCGAACATGAACACCAACGAGGTGCTGGCCACCCTCGCCACGCGCTCGCTGGGCAAGGACGTGCACCCGAACGACCACGTCAACGCCTCGCAGTCGTCCAACGACGTCTTCCCGACGTCGGTGCACGTGGCCGCCACGGCCGGCGCGATCCACGACCTGGTCCCGGGCCTGAAGCACCTGGCCGACGCCCTGGGCGCGAAGGCCGACGAGTTCGCGGCCGTCGTGAAGTCCGGCCGCACGCACCTCATGGACGCCACCCCGGTGACGCTGGGCCAGGAGTTCGGCGGCTACGCCGCGGCGATCCGCTACGGCGTCGAGCGCGTCGAGGCGGCGCTGCCCCGCGCGGCCGAGGTCCCGCTGGGCGGCACCGCGGTCGGCACCGGCATCAACACCCCGGCCGGGTTCCCGCAGCGCGTCATCGAGCTGCTGCGCGAGGACACGGGCCTCCCCCTGACCGAGGCGCGCGACCACTTCGAGGCGCAGTCGGCGCGCGACGGCCTCGTGGAGCTCTCGGGCGCGCTGCGCACCATCGCCGTGTCGCTCACCAAGATCTGCAACGACCTGCGCTGGATGGGCTCGGGCCCGAACACCGGCCTGGGCGAGATCGCGATCCCCGACCTGCAGCCGGGCTCCTCGATCATGCCGGGCAAGGTCAACCCGGTGATCCCGGAGGCCGTGCTCATGGTGGCCGCCCGGGTGGTCGGCAACGACGCCACCGTCGCGTGGGCCGGCGCCAGCGGCTCGTTCGAGCTCAACGTGCAGATCCCCGTCATCGCGCAGGGCGTGCTGGAGTCGATCCGCCTGCTCGGCAACGCGTCGCGCGTCCTGGCCGACAAGACGGTCTCGGGCATCACCGCCAATGTGGACCGCGCCCGCGCGTTCGCCGAGTCGTCGCCCTCGATCGTCACGCCGCTCAACCGCGTGATCGGCTACGAGGCCGCGGCCAAGGTCGCGAAGCACTCGGTGAAGCAGGGCATGACGGTCCGCGAGGCCGTGATCGACCTCGGTTTCGTGGAGCGCGGCGAGGTCACCGAGGCCCAGCTCGACTCGGCCCTCGACGTCCTCAAGATGACCAAGCCCCCGCAGGCCTGACGTCCCCGCCCCGCGACGGCGGCGCTCCCCTCGGGG
>NZ_JBHXAW010000441.1:0-2104 GCF_042726645.1 Isoptericola sp. NPDC060257 | reverse complement strand
TCGCACCGTCCTGCCCGGCGGTCAGGTCGGCACCGGGCTCGCCCGCGGGGACGAGCGGAAGGTGCCAGGACATCAGAGCGTCAGGCCTCCACCTGGTCCGTGGTGGCGGCGTCGGCGGCGGGCTCCTCGGCCTTCTCGTCCTCGGTCACCGCGACGAGCGAGAGCTTGCCGCGCGGGTCGATCTCACCGATCTCGACCTGGACCTTCTGGCCCACGGACAGCACGTCGTCGACGTTCTCGACGCGCTTGCCGCCCACGAGCTTGCGGATCTGGCTGATGTGCAGCAGACCGTCCTTGCCCGGCGAGAGGGAGATGAACGCGCCGAACGACGTCGTCTTGACGACGGTGCCGACGAAGCGCTCGCCCACCTCGGGGACGTGCGGGTTGGCGATCGCGTTGATCGCCGCGCGGGCGGCCTCGGCCGAGGGGCCGTCGGTGGCGCCGATGTAGACGGTGCCGTCGTCCTCGATGGAGATGTCCGCGCCCGTCTCCTCCTGGATCTGGTTGATCATCTTGCCCTTGGGCCCGATGACCTCGCCGATCTTGTCGACCGGCACCTTCACGGAGATGACGCGCGGGGCGTTCGGGGACATCTCGTCGGGCACGTCGATCGCCTCGGCGAGCACCTCGAGGATGGTCAGGCGCGCGTCGCGGGCCTGGGTCAGGGCGCCGGCCAGGACCGACGCCGGGATGCCGTCGAGCTTGGTGTCGAGCTGGATGGCCGTGACGAACTCGCTGGTGCCGGCGACCTTGAAGTCCATGTCGCCGAACGCGTCCTCCGCGCCCAGGATGTCGGTCAGGGCCGCGTAGCGGGTCTCGCCGTCGACCGTGTCGGAGATGAGGCCCATGGCGATGCCCGCGACCGGCGCCTTCAGCGGCACGCCCGCGTTGAGCAGCGACAGCGTCGAGGCGCAGACGGAGCCCATCGAGGTGGAGCCGTTCGACCCCAGCGCCTCGGACACCTGGCGGATCGCGTAGGGGAACTCCTCGCGCGACGGCAGCACGGGCACGAGGGCCCGCTCGGCCAGCGCGCCGTGGCCGATCTCGCGGCGCTTCGGGCTGCCGACGCGGCCCGTCTCACCGGTGGAGAACGGCGGGAAGTTGTAGTTGTGCATGTAGCGCTTGCGCGTGACCGGCCCGAGCGAGTCGATCTGCTGCTCCATGCGCAGCATGTTCAGCGTGGTGACGCCCAGGATCTGGGTCTCGCCGCGCTCGAACAGGGCGGAGCCGTGCACGCGCGGGATGACCTCGACCTCGGCGGACAGGGTGCGGATGTCCGCGAGCCCACGACCGTCGATGCGCACGCCGTCGGTGAGGACGCGCTGGCGGATGAGCTTCTTCTGCAGGGCGCGGTACGCGGCCGACAGCTCCTTCTCGCGGCCCTCGAAGCGCTCGCCGAGCGCGCCGAGCAGGCCCTCCTTGAGCTCGTCGAGGCGGTTCTCGCGGTCCTGCTTGTCCGCGATCGCGAGCGCGTCGCGCAGCGTCGTGGAGACCTCGTCCTCGACGGCGGCGAACGCGTCGTCCTGGTAGTCGAGGAAGACCGGGTAGTCCTTGACCTCCTTGGCCGCCTGGGCGGCGAGCGAGGCCTGCGCCTCGCAGAGGGCCTTGAGGAACGGCTTCGACGCCTCGATGCCCTGGGCGACGACCTCCTCGGTCGGCGCGGCGACGCCCTCGGTCTTGATGAGCTTCCAGGCGTCGTCGGTCGCCTCGGCCTCGATCATCGCGATGGCGACGTCGTCGCCCACGATGCGGCCGGCCACGACCATGTTGAAGACGGCGCGCTCGAGGTCCGAGTACTTCGGGAACGCGACCCACTGGCCGTCGATCAGCGCGACGCGCACGCCCGCGACCGGGCCGGAGAACGGCAGGCCGGAGATCTGCGTGGACGCCGACGCGGCGTTGATCGCCAGGACGTCGTAGGCGTCGTCGGGGTGGATGGCCAGGACGTCGATGACGACCTGGACCTCGTTGCGCAGGCCCTTGACGAACAGCGGGCGCAGCGGGCGGTCGATGAGGCGGCAGGCCAGGATCGCCTCCGTCGAGGGGCGGCCCTCGCGGCGGAAGAACGAGCCGGGGATCTTGCCGGCGGCGTACTGCCGCTCCT
>NZ_JBHXAW010000440.1:0-2105 GCF_042726645.1 Isoptericola sp. NPDC060257 | reverse complement strand
CTCGCCGAGGCGCTCGAGCCGGGCGACGTCGTCCTCGTGAAGTCCTCCCTCGGGTCGGGCCTGTGGCGCCTCGGTGACGAGCTCGCCGCCGGCGGGCCGGCGGCCGGCGAACCGGCCGTGGAGGTCGCCCCGTGATCGCGATCCTCGTCTCGGCCGGCGTCTCCGGGCTGGTCGCCCTCTTCGGGACGCCCCTGTTCATCCGGTTCCTCATCCACCGGAACTACGGCCAGTTCGTCCGCCAGGACGGGCCGACCGCCCACTTCACCAAGCGCGGCACCCCGACGATGGGCGGCGTCGTGATCATCGCGGCGGCCCTGGTCGGCGTCGCGGTGTCCATGCTGGTCGCCGGGAGGCCGCCGAGCGCGTCGGCGCTGCTGTGCCTGTACCTGATGACGGGCCTCGGCCTGGTCGGCTTCCTCGACGACTTCACGAAGATCCGCAAGCAGCGGTCCCTGGGTCTCACGCCGAAGGCGAAGATCATCGGCCAGGGCTTCGTCGGGATCAGCTTCGCGGTCCTCGCGCTGCAGTTCCCCAACGCGAACGCCCGGACGCCCGCGTCCACGCGGATCTCGTTCCTGCGCGACACCAACCTCGACCTGGCGTTCGCCGGAGTCACGGTGGGGCTCATCCTCTTCGTGATCTGGGCGAACTTCCTCATCACCGCCTGGTCGAACGCGGTGAACCTCACGGACGGTCTGGACGGACTGGCGACCGGCGTGTCGATCATCGTCTTCGGCGCGTACGTCCTCGTGTGCATCTGGCAGCTCAACCAGTCGTGCCAGCGGCTCGCCGCGGCCGGGCCGCGCTGCTACGAGGTGCGCGACCCGCAGGACCTCGCGATCGTCGCCGCCGCCATCGCGGGCGCCTGCATCGGCTTCCTCTGGTGGAACGCCAGCCCCGCGAAGATCTTCATGGGCGACACCGGCTCGCTGGCCCTCGGCGGCGCCCTGGCGGGCATCTCGATCCTGTCGCGCACCGAGATCCTCGCCGCGATCATCGGCGGTCTCTTCGTCGTCATCGTCATGTCCGACGTCATCCAGATCGGCTTCTTCAAGATGACGGGCAGGCGCGTGTTCAAGATGGCGCCCCTGCACCACCACTTCGAGCTGTCCGGGTGGGGCGAGGTCACGATCGTCATCCGGTTCTGGCTCATCGCCGGCCTGTTCGCGGCGCTCGGCATGGGCGTCTTCTACGCCGAGTGGGTGGCCACGTGACCGAGCCCGACCCGCGGGCGCTGCCCGACGGCGCCCGCGTCGTCGTCGCCGGGCTCGGCGTGACCGGGCGCGCCGTCGTCGCCGCCCTGTCGGGCGGTGCGGCCGGGCGGGTGGCCTCGGTGGTCACGGTCGACGGACGCGCGGACGACGCCGACGTGCGCGACGCGGACGACCCCGCCGTCGCGGAGCGCGTCGTCGCGGGCGCCGACCTCGTCGTCGCGTCCCCGGGGTGGGCGCCGAGCACCCCGCTGCTGGCCGCGGCCCGGGCCGCCGGCGTCCCCGTGTGGAGCGAGATCGAGCTCGCCTGGCGGCTGCGGGTCGAGCGCACCGGTGCGGTCGGGGCGCGCGGTCCCGCCCCGTGGCTCGCCGTCACGGGGACCAACGGCAAGACGACGACCGTCGAGATGCTCGCGTCGATCCTCACCGCGGCCGGCCTGCGCGCCGCCGCGGTCGGGAACGTCGGGACCCCGGTCGTCGAGGCGGCGCAGGACCCGTCGCTGGACGTCCTCGCGGTGGAGCTCTCCAGCTTCCAGCTCCACCACACGCTCACGACGTCGTTCGAGGCCGCGGCCGTGCTCAACGTGGCCGCCGACCACCTCGACTGGCACGGGTCGCTCGAGGCGTACGCGGCGGACAAGGGCCGGATCTACGCCCGCGCGCAGGTGGCGTGCGTGTACAACGCGGCCGACCCGCGCACCGAGCAGCTCGTGCGCGACGCCGACGTGACCGAGGGCGCCCTCGCCGTGGGGTTCACCCTCGGCGCCCCGGGACCGGGTCAGCTGGGCGTGGTCGAGGACGTGCTCGTCGACCGCGCCTTCCACGCCGAGCCCGGCGCGCGCGACCGGCAGCGGACGGCCGCCGAGCTCGGCACCCTCGACGACCTGGCGCACC
>NZ_JBHXAW010000439.1:0-2107 GCF_042726645.1 Isoptericola sp. NPDC060257 | reverse complement strand
GTCCAGGGTGGTGCCCTGCACCAGGGTGGCGGAGGCGGGGAGGCGGCCTTCGACACCGGTGGAGAGGTCGTCGAGGACCACGGCGCTCTCGCCGGCCTCGTCCAGGGCGCGGACTACGTGCGCACCGATGTATCCGGCGCCGCCAGTGATCAGCCAGGTCATGGTCCCCCGCGGACGACGGGGCTCCACGGCTTTCCGGAGCCCTGCCCGCGGCGCACCACGCGCTCGATCTCCGCGGCGTCCCGCATCGCGGCGACCTCCGCCTCCGCGTGCGCGATCTCGTCCAGCCGGGGCGGGTCGTACACCCACGCGCAGACCAGCAGCAGCACCCGGGCCACGAAGTTCACCAGCACCAGCACGGTCACGAGGCCCGCGAACGCCGCGAGCAGCGCGTTGCGCGACGCCCCAGCCGCGACCACCGACGTGCCCAGCCAGCGCAGAGCGCCGGCGACCACGCCCGCCGCGAGACAGCCGAGCACGAAGTCGCGCCGCTTCCGGGGCCGGACCCGCGCGACCACCCGGACGATGAGGTAGACGAGGAGCGCGTCGAGGAGGATCCCCACGGCGGCCGTCCCGATCGCGGTGAGCTGGGCGACGAGGAAGTTGCTGCCGAACAGGTCCTCGACCCGCCGGCTCACGGTCTGCGAGACGATGCTCGCGGCCGCGGACGCGACGATCATCCCGCCGAGGATGACGAAGCCGAGCAGCTCCCAGATCTTCGACAGCACAGGGCTGACGCCGACGACGGGCTGGTCGAACATCGACCGCACGGAGATGCGCAGGGCGCGCATGAAGCCGATCGCCGTCCAGAGGAACACGACCGCGGCGATGACGGTCGCCGGGTTGATGACGGAGGGCAGCAGCAGGTCCGTGGGGTCGAGGATGCCGTCGTTGTCACCGGTGTCGATGAGCCCGGGCAGCCAGGTGTTGATCTGCTCGAACACCGCGTCCTGGAGCTCGGGCCGGTCGGCGAGCGTGCGTGAGAACACCGTGAAGCCGATCGTCAGAGCCGCGAAGAGCGAGAAGATCGCGGTGTAGGCGATGCCGCCGCAGAGGAGGGCGCCGCGGCGGTCGACGTACCAGTACCACGACCGCACGGGCCGCAGGCTCTTGAACCACTGGTACGCGACGAGGGACCGGCTCTTCGCCCGTTCGAGTCGGTCGTTCACACCGCGACCCTAGGGAGCGGGGTGCTCCCCCGCGAGCCGGAACGAGCGTTGCGGTCGCCACACGCCGTCGTCGCCGTGCTCGTACTGCCAGAGCCTGTCCACCTCGAAGACGCCGTCGAAGTCCGCCATCTCGACGAAGGCGCGGTCCAGGTCGGCCTCGGAGACCTCGTGCGCGACGGTGACGTGCGGGTGGTAGTTGAACCGCAGGTCCTGGGCCAGCACGCCCGAGCGGGCGGCGGTCTCGAGCTGCTCGCACTCCGCGATGCCCTCGGCGAGGGCCACGAACACCACGGGCGAGATCGGGCGGAACGTGCCCGCCCCGCGCAGGTGGACCCGGAACGGCTCCGTCTCGGCCGCGACCTTCTCGAGGTGCTCGACCACCGCATCCAGCACGGACTCGTCGACCACCGTGGGGCCGATCACCGTGATGTGCGGCGGGATCGCGTGGGCCAGCGGGTCGCCCAGCTCGGCACGGGCCTCCTGGAGCCGCGAGCCGAACGGCTCGGGCACCGCGATGGCGACGCCGATCCGTACCTGGGCCGGGCCGCGGTCGGGGAGGTTCACCGGGCGCCCCGGGGCAGCAGGCCGAACCGGTCGTAGACGCGGTCGAGCACCGGGCGCGCGATGTCCCGCGCGCGCTCGGCGCCGTCGGCGAGCACCTTGTCGAGCTGAGCCGGGTCGGACAGGTAGGTCTGCGCCCGCGCCTGGAACGGCTCGAGGAAGGCGACGACGGCGTCGGCCAGGTCGACCTTGAGGTAGCCGTAGCCGCGTCCGTCGTACTCGGCGGCGATCTCGTCGACGCCGCGGCCGGTGACGGCCGAGAAGATCGTGAGCAGGTTCGAGATCCCCGGCTTGGCCGCGGGGTCGTAGCGCACCCCGTACGTCTCGTCGGCGTCCGTGACGGCCGACTTGATCGCCTTGACGGCCTTCTTCGGGTC
>NZ_JBHXAW010000438.1:0-2174 GCF_042726645.1 Isoptericola sp. NPDC060257 | reverse complement strand
GTTCAAATCCTGCCCCCGCTACCACGGGATGTCGTCGACATCCACGAAGGCCCCGACCGGGATCCGGTCGGGGCCTTCGTCATGTCCGGGTCCGGGTCGTAGCCGGGGTGCCGGCACCGCCCGTGAGTGATAGGTCTCGAGCGTGGGCACCGCGTGAAGCCAGCGCGCGGGCGCGCCCGGATCGGGAGGAGCCACCATGCCGCGTCGAGATGCAGGGCCGAGCGTCAAGGACAAGGAGCTCTACGAGGAGCTCCGCGACGAGGGCAACAGTAAGGAGAAGTCCGCGCGGATCGCGAACGCCGCCGCGGCGCGGGGTCGCAAGAAGGTCGGCGCCAAGGGCGGGGAGTCCGGCTCGTACGACGACTGGACGGTCGCCGACCTGCGGAAGCGGGCGTCGGAGATCGGCATCGAGGGGCGCTCGTCGATGCGCAAGGCAGAGCTCGTCAAGGCGCTGCGCTCGCACTGACCGCGCCGTGCCAGGGGCCCGCGCCGGGCGCATGATGGAAGGAGCCGGCACGGGGACGGCGGGCACCCGACGACGCGAGGAGGCGGCGATGAGAGCGACGGTGGGCGACCGGATCGTGGTGGCGTCCGGGGTGGTCGGCGGGGCGGTGCGCGACGGCGTCGTGATCGCCTGCCCGCACGAGGACGGGTCGCCGCCCTACCAGGTGCGCTGGTCGGACACGGGGGAGGAGACGCTGGTCTTCCCCGGCGCGGACACGCTCGTGCAGCACGACGGCGGCGGGACGGAGCACGCACGGTCGCCGCGACCGTCGCCCGCCCGGGCCCTCACGTGGGACGTGCGGGTCTCGCTCGTGGAGTCGTCCGGGAGCACGACGGCGGAGGCGATGCTGACGCCCGGCCCGGACGTGGGCTCGCTGCGCGGGGTCGGGCACGCGCGCAAGGACCCGGGCGACCTGCAGGTCCCGGTCATCGGGGACGAGGTCGCGGCGGCACGGGCCCTGCGACGCCTGGCGGACGCGCTGCTCGAGCAGGCGGAGCAGGACATCTCCGCGCAGACGGGGCACCAGGCGCACGTGCATCCCTGACCGCCGCCCGGGCGGTCAGGCGAGCTCGGCCCTTCGGCGGCGCAGATGGTCGTGCTCGGGCCCCGGCCCGCACAGGGCGAGCGCCACGTCGCAGGCCCGCAGGGCGTCGTCGGGGTCGCCCGCGCGCCGCAGCAGCTCCGCCCGCAGCGCAGGCAGCCGGTGCCCGGGCAGCGCGACCCCGGCGAGGGCGTCGAGGCCGGCGCGCGGACCGGAGACCTCCGCCACGGCGACCGCGCGGTTGAGGCGCACCACCGGGGTGTCGGTCAGGGTCACGAGCTCGTCGTAGCGGGCGAGGATGCGGTCCCACGCGGTCGCGTCCGGGGTGCGGGCGATCGCGTGCTCGGCCGCCACGAGGGCCTGCAGCAGGTACGGCGTCGGGGGAGCGGTGGCGAACGGGGTGAGCAGCTCGAGGGCCTCCGCGATCTCGTCCTGGTGCCACCGGGCGCGGTCCTGGTCCGGCAGCAGCACCAGGGCGCCGTCGTCCACGCGGGCGTCGCGGCGCGAGTGCTGGAGCAGCACGAGGGCGAGGAGCGCGTCGAGGTCGCGCGCCGCCACGGCGTCGTCCGCGTCACCCTCCCCGCCGCCCAGGGTGGGGCGGACGTCGCGCAGCACGCGGACGAGCCGCACCGCCTCGCCGGAGAGCTCGGCCCGCACGACGTCGTCCCCGCTGGCGGGCGCGTAGCCCGCCGTGAACGCGAGGTAGGCGACGTCGGCCGCGACGCCGAGGCGGTCGGCGACCTCGTCGGCGGGCGGCAGCGCGAACCGTTCGCCCGCGAGCTTCTTGCGCGCCCGGGTGAGCCGCGCCGCCATCGTCGGCGTGGACTGGAGGAACAGGCGGGCCACGTCGGCCGTGGGCACGCCGAGCACGAGGCGCAGCGAGAGCGCCGCGGCCGCCTCGCGCGACAGCCGCGGGTGGGCGCACAGCAGCACCAGCCGGAGCCGCTCGTCGGTGAGAGGCTCACCGGCGTCCGCCATCACCCGCTGCGCCCGGGCGGCCAGGTCGGCCTCGACCTCCAGGAGCGGCATCGACCGCGCCAGCACCTGTTCCGACCGGAGCCGGTCGAGGACGCGGCGCCGGGCGGCGGTGAGGAGCCAGGCCGGGCCGTTCGCCGGCACGCCGTCGCG
>NZ_JBHXAW010000437.1:0-2206 GCF_042726645.1 Isoptericola sp. NPDC060257 | reverse complement strand
AGCAGGAGACTGTCGTCGGGCAGATCCTTGAACTGGTGAACGAACTGCGCGAGCCGGGGGAGATCCAGGCGCTCGGCGTCGGGCTGGCCGGCCGGATGTCCCGGTTCGACGACACCGTGCGCCACAACCCCTTCCTCGGCTGGGACCAGGTGCCCCTCGCGGGCATCCTCGAGCGGGCGACAGGCATCCCCACCGTCCTCAGCGAGGACGCCCGGGCCCTGACCGCCGGGGTCCAGTGGTCCGGCCCCGGCCGCGGCATGAGCGACCTCGCCGTGCTGACCGTCGGCGTCGGCGTCGGCCTGGGCATCGTCATCGAGGACCGGGTGCTCGCCGGTCCGTCGGGCAGGGTCGGCCGGATCGGGCACATGCGGGTCGCGGACTCCGGGCCGGTGTGCGAGCGGGGGCACCGCGGCTGCGCGTCGGCGTTCCTCACCACGGCGGCCATCACCCAGGGCATCGGGGTGCCGCGCGGGCGGGCCGACCTGGACCTGGACGCCGCCCTCGCGCTGGCGGACGGCGGCGACGCGGTCGCGCTGCGCGTCTTCGCGGACGCCGGGCACGCCCTGGGGGTGCTGATCGCCCAGCTCGCGAACACGCTCGGCCTGCCCGCCGTGATCCTCGCCGGGGACGGCCTCGGCATGCTCGCCCACGCCCGTCCGTCCCTCGACGCCGCGCTCGCCGACCACCTCGACCCCAACGCCACCCGGCCCACCGTGGTGGCGTTCTCCTCCGGCTTCGACGAGTGGGCGCGCGGCGCGGCGGTCGTCGCGTGCCAGTGGATGCTCGTCGACCCGCCGCCGCACCGCACCGACCCCGCCTGACCCGACACACCAGCAGGAGGCACCGTTGTCCGCACTTCCCCTCGACCCGACCGCCCCGCTCGCCGAGGATGCCGGTTCGATCAGCATCGGCATCGTCGGCGCGGGCCAGTTCTCGCGCAGCTTCGCGACGCTCTGGGACCTGCACCCGAACGTCGACCGGCTCACGATCACCGACCTGGTGCCGGAGCGGGCCAAGTCGCTGGCCGACCGCTACGACCGCGCCACCGTCGTCGACAGCTTCGAGGAGATGCTCGACTCGGACGTCGACGCCGTCGCCATCTTCACCCAACGCTGGACCCACGCGCCGCTGGTGCTGGCGGCGCTGGAGGCCGGCAAGCACGTCTACTCGGCCGTGCCGATGGCCACCGAGCTCACCGACATCGAGGAGATCGTCGCCGCCGTCACGCGCACCGGCCTCACCTACATGATGGGCGAGACGAGCTACTACAACCCGGCCACCGTCTTCGTCCGCGAGAAGGTCCGCGAGGGCGCGCTCGGCCAGGTCTTCTACGCCGAGGGCGACTACGTGCACGACATGGACCTCGGCTTCTACGCCGCGTACCAGTACAGCGGCGGCGAGAACTGGAAGGCCACCGCGAGCTACCCGCCCATGCTCTACCCGACGCACGCGATCGGCGGCGTCCTCGGTGCGCTGCCCACCCGCGCGGTGAGCGTGAGCTGCATCGGCGTGGAGGACCGCCGGGGCGACGGCGTCTTCGACCGGGAGGTCAGCCAGTTCGGGAACAGCTTCTCCAACGCCACGGCGCTGTTCGAGCTGGCCGACGGCGGCGCGATGCGCACCAACGAGATGCGCCGGGTGGGCTACCCCTCGCACATCCGCGAGTCGCGGTTCCGCTTCTTCGGCACCGAGGCCAGCTTCGAGCAGCTCGCCCACCAGAGCGTGTGGAACGACAAGGAGACGTCCACCGACGTCTCCGCCGACTTCGTCCCGGTCCGCAGCACGGCCCACGAGGCCGACCTCGCGGACGTCGACCCGGCGCTGCGGGAGGCGTTCACCTCGGGCTCCGCGCCGGTCCACGACCGGACGCGGCTGCCCGCCACCTACGCCGACGCGCCGAACGGGCACGAGGGCTCGCACCACTTCCTCGCCGACGACTTCGTGCGCGCCGTGGTCACGGGCGAGCACGCGCCCGTGGACGCCTGGCTCTCCGCGAAGTTCACCGCGCCCGGCATCGTGGCGCACGCCTCGGCGCTGGCCGGCGGCGAGCGCCTGCCGATCCCGGACTTCGGGAGCCGGCCCGCGCACGACTGAGCACCACCCCCGCGGGGGGGGGGGGGGGGGGGGCCCCCGGCGCCCCCCCCCCCCCCCCCCCCCGCCCGCCCAGGACACCCCAACCAGACCCACACACAGAAGAAGAAAAAAA
>NZ_JBHXAW010000436.1:0-2210 GCF_042726645.1 Isoptericola sp. NPDC060257 | reverse complement strand
CCTACGATCGTGAGAGGCCGCGTGACCTCACGGGCCTATGGCGCTGGGGGTGTCGCTGTGGAGCCGATACGACCATTGGTACTCGTGCGCCGCCCCCCGCCTCGACGCCGAGATCCGCGTCGGCGGCGACGCCGGCGCCTCGGAGGTCGTCGTGCTGCGCGCCGGCGGCCCGATGCTCGACCACCCCGACACGCTCGTCATGCCCCTGCTGCTGCCGGACGCACCGATCGTCGTCTGGTGGCCCACCGGCGGCCCGGACGCCCCGTCCGCGGACCCGATGGGCGCGATGGCGCAGCGCCGCATCACGGACACGACGACGGCGGCCGACCCGGTCGCGATGCTGCACCGTCTGTCGGGCGGGTTCAGCCCCGGCGACACCGACCTCGCGTGGGCGCGCGTCACCCTGTGGCGCGGGCTCATCGCGGCCGCGGTGGAGCAGCCCCCGTTCGAGCCCGTCACCGCGGTGACCGTCGAGGGCCAGGAGCAGCACACGTCGCTCGACCTGCTCGCCGCCTGGCTCGGCCAGCGCCTGCGCTGCCCCGCCAAGGTCGTGCGCACCGACAGCGACGACGCGATCACCCGCGTGACCCTGGAGCGCAAGAGCGGGCCGATCGTGCTCGACCGCCCCGACGGCCGCGTCGTGTCGATCACGCAGCCCGAGAAGCCGGAGCGCCGCATGGCGCTCCCGATCCGCGCGCTGAGCGAGGCGCTCATCGAGGAGCTCCGGCGCCTCGACCCCGACGAGCTCTACGGCGAGGTGCTCACCAAGGGCCTCGAGCGCGTCGAGACCGTCCGGGCGTCGGCGAAGGCCAAAGCGTGAGCGCGCCGCTCGTCGTCGTCCACCCCGACCCCGCCGTCCTCGCGGAGGCCGCCGCGGCCCGGCTGCTCACCCGCCTGCTCGACGTCCAGTCGGTCCGCACCCCCGTGCACGCGGTGCTGACGGGCGGCACCGTCGGCATCAAGACGCTCGAGGCCGTGGCGGCGAGCCCGCTGCGCACGGCCGTGGACTGGTCCGGGGTGCACCTGTGGTGGGGCGACGAGCGGTTCCTGCCCGACGGTGACCCGGACCGCAACGAGACCCAGGCCCGCGCCGCCCTCGTGGACGCGCTGGTCGCGGGTTCCGGCCTGCCCGCCGACCACGTGCACGCCATGCCGGCGCGCGGCTCGGCGGTCGACGGCGACCCCGTCGAGACGCCGGAGCAGTCGGCCGCGGCCTACGCGGCCGAGCTCGCGACGTTCGCGCCGGCGCCGGCGGCCGGCTCGCCGGAGCCGGCCGTCCCGGAGTTCGACGTGCTGCTGCTCGGCATGGGGCCGGACGGGCACGTCGCCTCGCTGTTCCCCGGGCACGACGGCCTCGACGCACGCGGGGCGACGGTCGGGGTGCACGGCTCCCCCAAGCCGCCGCCGGAGCGGGTCTCGCTCACGTTCGACGCCCTGCGGCGGGCGCGCGAGGTGTGGGTCGTCGCGGCCGGGGCGGAGAAGGCGGCCCAGGCCGCCGCCGCCCTCGCCGGCGGAGCGGTGGCCGACGTCCCGGCGGCCGGGGCCCGCGGCACCGAGCGCACGCTGTGGCTGCTCGACGCGGCCGCGGCCGGCCCGGCCGCCTGACCTGCTAGCTCGCCGACCGGTGCCGGTCGGCGAGCAGGCGGGCGGGCGTCTCGTCGTCGAACTCGGCGAAGAACTCCCCCACCCGTTCGGTGAGCTCGCTCATCCCGTCGCACGCGAACAGGGTGGGCTGGTAGTGCGAGATGTCGTACTCCACGGTGCCCATCGAGTAGAAGTCGAGCGGCAGGATCGTGGCGCCGCGGAACTCCTCGATCTCGCCGTACGACGACAGCAGTCCCGCGCCGTACGCCCGCAGCTCGCCGTCCTCGTACATCACCCCGAACTCGATGGTGAACCAGAAGACGTCCGCCACGAACTGCAGGCCCTCGGCCGTCTCGCAGCGCCGCGCGGCCTCGCCCGCCCGTCGCTTCACCTCGGCGATCGCCGGGTTCGCGAGCAGGTTCCCGTGCCCGACGACCTCGTGGATGATGTCCGGCTCGGGGGTGTACAAGGGCTGCGACCCGTGCCGCAGATACTGCGTGGAGTGGAAGACGCCGTCGGCGAGCGAGCCGTAGAACTGGTCCAGCGGCACCAGCCCCGCGGCCGGGTGCAGGCGGAAGTCGCTGAGCGGCTCCAGGCCGGCGCTCACCTCGTCGAGCTGCGGCACC
>NZ_JBHXAW010000435.1:0-2227 GCF_042726645.1 Isoptericola sp. NPDC060257 | reverse complement strand
GAGCCTCGGGTGGTGGGGGGCGCGCCGGCGCACCTCGCCCCCCCCCGGCACCGGAGGGGATCAGCCGAGCTGGCCGTAGAGCTCGTTCATCTCGGCCGTGACCGCGTCACCACCGCTGGACTTCCACTGCGCGATCGCCGCGTCGAGCCCTGCCTCGTCGATCTGCCCGCTGATGTACTGGATGCGGGCGTCGGCGATGACCTGGTCGAGCTGGACGCCGTTGGTCATGTAGGTCTCGGAGACGAGCGCCGCCCCGGGGTTGAAGACCGCCTTCTCGAGGTCCTTGGCCTGCAGGTCCGCGCGCTCCTGCTCGAGCTCGGCGTCGTACTCCGTCTCCGGCTTCGGCTTGTAGGCCTCGTAGCCGGCCACGTTGGTGCCGATCTGGGCCCACGAGCCGCTGACCAGGTCCGTGTAGTCCTGCTTCGACTCGTCGTTGACCGCGAAGCCGTCCTCGACCGTGAAGTTGTCCCCCTCGATGCCGTTGTTCTCCAGCACCTGGCCCTCGGTGCTGCTCAGCTCGTTCAGCGCGGTGAGCACCTGCGTGAGCTGCTCCTCGGTCTGCACAGACGCCTTCGGGACGGCGAGGAAGCCGCTGTAGCCGGGCGTCGGGAGCGCGAAGTCGCCGTTCGGCCCGGCGATGTTGCCCTGGAGCGCGACGAACTGGTCGTACGTCTTGGGGTCCTTCTCCTTGAACAGGCCTGCCAGCTGCGACGCGCGCGACTGGACGTCGATGATGATGCCGCCCTTGCCGTTGAGGAACGGCTCGTTCCACTGGGTGGAGCCGTCCATCGTGGCGTAGTCCTTGTTGACGTAGCCGTTCTCGATGAGCTGCTTCTCGTAGTCCAGCGCCTGCTTCCACTCCAGTGTGGTGAACGACGGGATCAGCTGGCCGCCCTCGTCCTTCCACACGTTGCCCGCGCCGAACCAGGTCTCGATGGCGTCGTAGGGGCTGCCCGTGCCGATCGACGCACCCCAGGCGGGGATGATCATCCCGTAGGTGTCGTCCTTGCCGTTGCCGTCGGGGTCGTCCTCGGTGAACGCCTTGGCGAGCGCCATGAGCTCGTCGGTGTTCGTGGGCTCCTCGAGGCCCAGGTTCTTCAGCCAGTCCTTGCGGATGGTGATGGACGTGCGCACGACGTCGCGGGCCCGGTACACGCCGTAGACCTTGCCGTTGACGCTCGAGGCCTGCTGGACGTCGGGGTTCTCCGTGACGAGGTTCGGGTAGTCGCCCGAGGCCAGGTACTCGGTGAGGTCCCAGAAGCCGCCGGCCTCCGCCGTCTGCACGAAGCCCTGGCTCTTCTGCTGGATCACCATGACGTCGGGGATCTCGTCGCCGGCCAGCACCACGTTGGTCCGGTCGCCGTACTCCGCGTTGGGCACCCACTGCATGTCGAGGTCCAGCCCCGCCAGCTCGGAGAGCTTCGCGCCCACCGGGTCGTCGTCCTCCGGCGGCGTCGCGGAGAAGTACGGCGCCATGATCGAGAGCGAGTCGAGCGCCTCGCCACCGCCACCGCCACCGCCGTCGCCACCGCCGCTGCCGCAGGCCGCGAGCGTGAGGCTCCCGACCGCGAGGAGGGCCAGAGGGGCCAGCCGTCGTGTGCGCATGCTGTTCCTTTCGTCGGAGTGCACGTCGTCGTTCACTCGTCGAGGGGGTCGGTCTCCGCCTGGTCGCCGAGCCGGCGGTCGTTGGCGGCGTAGAAGGACAGGCAGAGGGCCGTGCACAGGTACGCCCACGCGCCGATCGCGACGACGGGCAGGAGTCCGGGCACGAACGCGGTGACGACGCCGACCAGCGCCGTCGTCGCCGCGAGCAGGAGGGGCGCCCCGGGGGAGCGCAGCAGGAACGCCCAGGCCAGGCGCGGGACGTCGCCGCGACGCAGGTCGTAGTGGGCGTCCATCGTCAGGGCGAGCAGCAGGTGCACGACGCCGAGGCCGGCGACGACGGCGAGCGCGACGCGGAGCACCGCGGGCGCGTCGTCGAGCAGGAGCAGGCTCGTCCCGGTGAGGGCGAGGGCCAGCAGGCCCGGCGCGGCGAGGAGGTTGGCGCGGCCGAAGCCGGAGGCCCAGGCGCGGACGAAGTCGCGCGCGGTGCGCTGGGTGTCGCCCCGCAGCCGCGTGCGGCTGACGACGGTCGCCGCGGCGAGCGCGGGCGCGACGCCGAGCACCACTCCCCCGGCCAGCGTGCCCGCGAGGACGAGGAGGTTGAGCAGGCCCAGGAACGCCAGCG
>NZ_JBHXAW010000434.1:0-2251 GCF_042726645.1 Isoptericola sp. NPDC060257 | reverse complement strand
CAGCCCAGGAGTACGCCCAGTCGCTGGACCCCTTGCCCTTGATGGGCAGGAGCGCGTGCGCGATGCGGGGCCCGAGGTCTCGGGCGGGGTTGATCGCGTACCCGGTCGGGCCACCGAGGCTGGCGCCGATGCCGACCACGATGAGTGCGACGGCGAGCGGCCCGAGCCCGGACGGCGTCTTGCCCGAGATGACGACGAAGAACACGAGCACGAAGGTCGCGATGACCTCGGTGATGAAGTTCCAGCCGTAGGAGCGCAGCTCCGGCCCGGTCGAGAACACCGCGAGCTTGGTGGCGCCGGGCGCCTCCTGGTCGAAGTGCTTCTTGTACACGATGTAGGCCAGCACCGCGCCGATGATGGCGCCGATCATCTCCGCGGCGAAGTAGATGAACATGTTGCCGACGGTCGGCTCGATCGTGGCGGTGACCCGCCCCTCCGGCCCGGTGAGCGTCGCGAACGGCGACTGCGCGGCGTAGAGCCCGATCGTGACGGCCGGGTTGAGGTGCGCGCCCGACTTGTACGCGGTGAAGACACCCGCGAAGACCGCGAGGCCCCACCCGAAGTTGATGAGCAGCCAGCCGCCGTCGAAGCCCTTGGATCTCGGGAGCACCACGTTGGCGACGACGCCGGCGCCCAGCAGGATCAGCGTCGCGGTCCCGAGGATCTCGGACCAGAACGCTTGCATGATCAATGAGTCCATCGTCGGATCTCTTTCTCTTGAGGGACCACGTTGTCCTCTCCGGGTCGGAGAGAGCCCGCGTCGGGCGGAGCGCCCCGCGGGAGGCCGGCCGGACGTCCGGCCGGGGTCGGGTCAGCCCCGCAGGGGCTGCATGGCGGCGACGTCGGTGGCACGGAGGCGTACGGCCTCCGCGGTGGCGTCGTCGGGCTCGTGCTCCGCCGCGTCCTCGGCCTGGGCGCGGGCGGTGTAGGCGTCGATCTCGGCCTGCTTGGCCGCGTCGTCCCAGCCGAGCAGAGGGGCCGCGATGTCGGCGATCTCGGGCAGCGCTGCCAGTCCGCGGTCGAGGACCTCGTACACGAGGCGGGTGCGGTGCAGCAGCAGGTCCTCGAGGTGCAGCGCGCCCTCGTGGCTGACGCCGAAGTGGATCTCGGCGCGCAGGTACGCGGGGGCGTGCTCGAGCGGACGGGCCAGCGACGGGTCCTGCTCGCACAGGTCGACGAGCTGGCGCAGCGACGAGCCGTAGCGGTGCAGCAGGTGGTCCACCATCTGCGGCTTCCACCCGTACTTCGCCGCCCAGGTGCGGGCGAGGCGACGGGTGGCCTGCAGGCCGACGGCGCCCAGCAGCGGAATCTGGTGCGTGATCGACGGCAGCGCGGTGGCGCGCTGGCCGATGGCGAAGTCCACGGCGTCCTTCGCCATCACGCGGTAGGTCGTGAGCTTGCCGCCGGCGATGACGGTGAGGCCGGGCACCGGGCTGGCGACGGTGTGCTCGCGCGACACCTTGGCGGAGCTGGTGCCCTCCTTGGTGCCGGGCTGCAGCAGCGGGCGCAGGCCGGCGTAGGTGCCGATGATGTCGTCGCGGGACAGCGGGTGGGCCAGCACGGCGTTCGCGTGGTCGAGGATGTAGTCGATGTCCTGCGCGGTGGCGACCGGGTGGGTCGGGTCCTGGGTCCACGGGGTGTCCGTCGTGCCGACCACCCAGTAGCGGGACCACGGGATGACGAACAGCACCGACTTCTCGGTCTGCAGGATCAGGCCGACGGTGCCCTTGATGCGCTCGCGCGGGACGACGATGTGCACGCCCTTGGAGGCCAGCACCCGCAGGCCGCCGGTGTCGCCGGCGAGCGCCTCGGTGTCCTCCGTCCACACGCCGGTGGCGTTGATGACGTGCCGGGCGCGGACCGTGATCTCCTCGCCGCTCTCGAGGTCCGTGAGGACGGCGCCGTTCACCGCGCCGGTGGCGCCCTTGGTGAGCGCCACGACCTGGGTGCGGGACGCCGCGTGCGCGCCGTAGCTGACGGCGGTGCGCACGAGCGTGGACACCAGCCGGGCGTCGTCGACCGACGCGTCCCAGTACTGCACTGCGCCGATGGCGGCGTCGTGCGCGAGGTCGGGGAACTTCGTCGACATCCGGCGGCGCGACAGGTGCCGGTGCAGCGGCATGGCGCGACGCCCCGGGGCGAGGGACGCGAGCGTGTCGTAGAGCGCGATGCCGGCGCCCACGTACGCGCGCTCCCACAGCCGGTGCTCCAGCGGGTACAGGAAGGGCACGGGCTTGACGAGGTGCGGGGC
>NZ_JBHXAW010000433.1:0-2254 GCF_042726645.1 Isoptericola sp. NPDC060257 | reverse complement strand
CGCGTCCGTTGTGTATAAGACACACCCCTCAGCTCCCCCCCGACGAGAAGGCCCGGAACCTCATGGTTCCGGGCCTTCTTGCGTGACCAGGGGTTTCACGGTGCGGGACGCCCTTGCGCCGTCGCCGTGGTCGCCTAGGGTCGGACCTGCGGCCGCGTCGTCGGCCGCCACATCTGAAGACACCCATGACAGGGGAGCGCCGTCGAAGGGGCGCTGAGAGTGCGGGCACAGCCGCAGACCCTTGGAACCTGCTCCGGTTAGCACCGGCGAAGGGAGTTACCTGGAATGTCCGCGCCCACTGTCCTGCGCAGCCCGTCCCTGCGGTACCGCACCGTCGACCTCGTCACCGTGGCCATGCTCGGCGTGGCCGTCGGTGTCGTCTTCTGGGGCTGGACCCAGCTCTACCACCTGCTCTCCGCCGGGCTGGCCGTCGCCTTCCCGCCGGCCACCGGGCTGCTCGGGGGCGGCTGGCTGCTCGGCGGCGTGCTGGGCGGCCTCATCGTCCGCCGCCCGGGCGCGGCGCTGCTCACCGAGGTCGTCGCCGCGAGCGTCGAGGCGCTGCTCGGCGCCGGCTGGGGCTTCTCGGCGATCGTCTCCGGCGTCGTCCAGGGGTTCGGCGCCGAGCTCGTGCTCGCCCTGTTCCTCTACCGCCGGTTCGGCACCGCCGTCGCGGCCCTGGCGGGTGCGACGGCGGGTGCGTGCGGCGCCGTCTACGAGTGGTTCGCCTACTACCCGGACTGGGCGTGGGGCTTCCGGCTGGCGTACCTGGGCCTCTTCGCGCTGTCCGGCGCGCTGCTCGCGGGCCTGGGAGGCGCGGCGCTCGTGCGCGCCCTCGCGCGGGCCGGCGTGCTCGACGCGTTCGGGCCGGGGCGCGACCTCGCCGACCGCGGCGACGGTCGTGCCGCCGATCGCGCCCGGGCCTGACGGCGTGGCGCGCGACGATGTCCGGGCGCTCGTGCGGGGGCTGAGCTGGCGGCCCACCGGGCGCCGGGCCCCGACGATCGAGGGCCTCGACCTCACCGTCGGCGCGGGGGAGCGCGTCGGCCTGGTCGGGCCGAGCGGGGCGGGCAAGTCGACCGTGCTGCACGCCCTGGCGGGGGTCCTGGGGGACCCGCTGCCCGGTGACCTGTCCGGCACCGTCCACGTGGACGGCGGGGTGGGGCTCGTGCCGCAGGACCCGGGCTCCGCGGTCGTCGCGGCCCGGATCGGCCGGGACGCCGCCTTCGGCCCCGAGAACTCCGGCCTGCCGCGGGAGGAGATCTGGCGTCGGGCCCGGGAGGCTCTCGACCGGGTCGGGCTGCGGTACCCGCCCGACCGGCCGACGTCGGCCCTCTCGGGCGGCGAGCTGCAGCGGCTCGCGCTCGCGGGGGCGCTGGCGAGCGCTCCGGGCCTGCTGCTCCTGGACGAGCCGACCGCGATGCTCGACCCCGCCGCCGCGGCCGAGGTCCGCGCCGCCGTCGTCGGCGCGCTGGAGGGTACGGACACCGCCCTCGTGGTGGTCGACCACCACGTCGGGCCGTGGCTCGAGCACCTGGACCGCCTCGTGGTGCTCGGGCCGGGGGGCCGGGTCACGCACGACGTCGCGCCCGCCGCGCTGCGCGACGGCGCGGCCGGCCCGCGCGGCGACCTGACGCGCGCCGGCGTCTGGCTGCCCGGGGTGGCGGCGCCCGCCCCGCTGCCCGTCCCGGCCGCGCTGGTCGCGCCGGACGACGCCGGGCCGGAGGTCTCGGTCGACGCCCTCGAGGTCGACCTGACGACGCGCGGCCTGCGCGGCCGTACCACCACGCGGGCGCTCGACGGCGTGGCCGCGCGACTGCCTGCGGGGCGCCTCACGGCCGTCACGGGGCCTTCGGGGGCAGGGAAGTCCACGCTCGTCGCCACCCTCGCGGGGCACCTGCGGCCGACCGGCGGCGAGGTGCGGGGCGTCCCGGGGCGTACCGCCCCCTCGCGAGACCTTGCACGGTCGTGCGGCTGGGTGCCGCAGCACCCGGAGCACGGCCTGCTCGCCTTGCGCGTGCGGGACGAGGTGGAGCTCACCGGAAGCCGCCTCGGAGTCCCGGTGGACGTGGACGAGGTGCTCGCGCTGCTGCGCCTGGACCACCTCGCCGACGCGCACCCGTTCCGGCTGTCCGGCGGCGAGCAGCGGCGGCTCGCGCTGGCGGCCGCGCTCGCGCACCGGCCGGGGCTCGTGCTGCTCGACGAGCCGACCGTCGGCCAGGACCGGGGGACCTGGGCGGCGGTGGCCGGGTGGGCC
>NZ_JBHXAW010000432.1:0-2265 GCF_042726645.1 Isoptericola sp. NPDC060257 | reverse complement strand
GTCGGAGACCCACGACGATGAGCTCGGCGGCCGCCTCCTGCGCCGTGCGCACGAGATCCTCGGCGAGGTCACCCGTGCCGCCCACCACCGAGTAGGCGAGCCCCGAGGAGGCGAGGTCGTCCTCGACCGCCTGTCTCTCGGGCCCGCCGTCGTCCCGGGTGACGACGACCGTGAGCGGGACGGACCGCTCCTGCGCCTCGCGCTTCGCTGCGGCGAGTGCCGCCTGTCCCTCGGCCGTGCTCAGGAGTCCGACGACGATCGCCATGGGGGCACGCTACCCGACCGTCGGCCCGGCCACATCGGTCGCCCCGGCGAGAGCACCGGCAGCCGGCGCTCGCGCCGCGCTCACCCAACCGGGCGGGACCGCCGCCTCCAGCACTCCGGCCACGAGCGCGGCCAGTCGGTAGGTCGGGTCCTGCCTCGCGGACTCGCGCACGCGCCGGACCGCGAGCCACCCGTCGCCCCGCCACCAGGCCAGGAAGCCGAGCAGCGCGAGGGGCGGCGCGTGCCACCGCCGCGGCGCACCACCCACCAGCTGCTCCAGCACGAGCCGGGCCGCGTCGGCGGTCGCGCCGTCGGGCGGCACCCCGACCCGCGGGTCCACCACCCGGGCGATCGCGCGGGCCGTGCCCGACTCCACGTCACGCGGGACGTCGACGTCCCCGCCCGCCCGGACCGTCCGGTCCGCCGCCTCTCGCGCGCCCGGCACCAGGGACAGCAGCACGGCGTCGCGGACCCGCACGTCCGCGAGCGCCACCGCCAGGCGGCCGAGGCGCGCCGGGGGCAGCTCGACGTCGCCGGCCGGGCAGGTGCGCAGCTCAGCGGCCGCCTGTCGCACCAGGTCGCACCAGACGCCGTAGGCCTCGGTGCGCCAGCGACCCAGCCCGTCAGGTGCCGCCTCACGGGGCGTCGCACGGGGCGTCGCGCGGGACGTCTCACGAGGCGCCGCACTGATGGCATCACCCGCCGCCGCGCGCGCCCGCTCCGCACGTCCCGCCGCCTTGGCGACCCGGTCACGCACGCCCGCCGGCAGCGCCCGCACCCGGTACGCCTCCTGCTCCGAGCGGGCGATCGCCCGCCCGGCGACCACGAACGCCGCCCCCACCTCGCCGTGCTCGAGCTCGCTCGTGGGACGCCCTCCCGCCGGGCAGCAGGCGGGGTCCGTGCAGTCGAGGCCGCGATAGCCGTCCGGGCCGACGAGCCAGGTCTCCACGTCGACCGTCGGGCCCAGGGACTGCTCCAGCGCCCCGACCGCGGCCGTCTCCCACGCCCGGACCCGGTCCGGCGGTGACGCGGTGTAGAGCACGACGAGCGCCAGGCGGGCCCCGACCCGCGCGGCCGCCCGGGCGACGACGGCCGCGCTTCCCGTCGTCCCGGCGCCCACCTCGTCACCGGGGTCGCCGGCGGGTCCGTCGAGGTCGGCCAGGCCGGTCCGTGCGACGAGGCCGACCCGGCCCTCGTCGGTGACCGCGACGACGACCACGCACTCCCGCGGGCGGAACCCCAGCAGGTACGGCACGGCCGCGAGCAGGTCGCGGGACGAGCGGAGCACGAGCGGCGTGTCGAAGGCGATGCCGGGCTCCCCGGCGCGGTCGGTGGCGTATGCGGCGTCCATGGGTCCGATCCCAGGGCACGGCCACGGGCCCCGGCGCCGCGGGCCGCCCCTCTGTGGACGACGCCGCGCTGGGGGCAGGCTCCGCGGGCTGCGCCGCCGCGCGACGTCCGCGGCGTCCGCTCGTCCCGGACGTGCGAGCGGGGTGCCGCGGGCCGCTACGGTAGGCGCCGTGCCCTCGCTCCCCCGCCCCCTGCGCCGCCGCGCCCGGTCGCGTCGCGCGTCCGCGGCCGGGGCGCGCGGCGTCGGTGCCGTGGCGCTCACCGCGCTCCTCGCGCTGTCCGGCTGCGGTCTGCTCGGCGACGGCGGGTCCCCGGACGACGACGTCTCCGCGACCGGCGAGAACGGGTCCGGCGTCGGCGTGCGTGGCACCACCGAGGCCCCCACCGCGGAGCCGGGGACGGGCGACGCGTCCGCCCTGCCGACGTTCGACCCCGACACGACGGTCGGCGGGTACGCCGACGGCTTCCCCGAGAAGCTGCTCGGGGCGCCCGAGGACGCGACGGTGCTCGCGAGCTCTGCCACCCCGGGCGAGGGCGGCCTCACCGACGTCACCCTCAACCTCGCCACGCAGCGCGGCACGCAGGACGTCATCGACCAGCTCGCCAAGCGGCTCCGCAAGGCCGGCTTCGAGGAGTCCGGCACGTCGAGCC
>NZ_JBHXAW010000431.1:0-2269 GCF_042726645.1 Isoptericola sp. NPDC060257 | reverse complement strand
ATCACGTGCGGTCCGCCCTCTCGCGCTACCTCGGCAGATCGCGTACTACCTCGGCGGGTCTGGTCCTACCTCGGCGGGTCTGGTACTACCTCGGCGTCGCCAGCGCGGCGTCGACGACGAGGGTGAGGGGAGGGCGCGGGTCGGTCGGGTCGTGGCGGGCGATCGCGTGCAGCAGCAGGCCCTCGTAGGCGCCGGAGACGGCGATCATCGCCGCGCGCGGGTCGGCCGCGCCGAGCCGGCCCACGATCCGCTCGCCCCAGTCGAGGAGGGCCTCGCGGCCGCGGTTGACGCGCCCGCGCAGGTCGGGGTCGTGGCTCGCCTCGAGGAAGAGGACGAGTCGGGCGGTCGTGGTGGCGCGGTCGGGGCCGGTCGCCTGCGCGAAGCCGGCGCACAGCATGTCGACGAAGTCCGCCGCCGACCGGGGCTCCGGCGCGTCGGACAGGCCCGCCAGGTCGCGGGCGGCGAGCTCGTCGGAGACTCCTGCCAGCAGGGCGGCGCGGGTGCGGAAGTAGTTCGACGTCGAGCCGCGGGGGAGCCCGGCGCGCTCGTCGACGCGGCCGTGGGTGAGAGCGCGGAGCCCCTCGGTGCCGAGCAGGTCCACGGCCGCGTCGAGCGCGCGGCGTCGGGGCGGGAGGGCGGTGGTCACGACGGCACCCTAACCCAGCTACTACAGACATAGTGACACGACACTATGGACGTAGTACCGTCGAGGGATGGACGAGAACAGGGTGGGCGAGGGGCGGGCCGCCTCGGTGCGGCCCGAGGCGACGGCCGACGTGCCGATGCCGGAGCTCGCCGGCGTCACCCATCGACGGGTCGACGTCGACGGGCTCGCGATGCACGTCGTCGAGCAGGGGACCGGTGACCCGGTGCTGCTGCTCCACGGGTTCCCGGAGCACTGGTGGGAGTGGCGCGGGACGATCGGCCCGCTCGCCGCCGACCACCACGTCGTGTGCCCCGACCTGCGCGGGTTCGGCTGGACCGACGCCCCGCCGGACGGCTACACGCGCGACCGCCTCCTGGCCGACGTCGTCGGCCTGCTCGACACGCTGGGCCTCGACCGGGTGCACGTCGTCGCCCACGACTGGGGCGCGCTGGTCGGATTCCACCTCTGCCTCGAGCACCCCGACCGCGCGGCCTCGCTGCTGAGCATGGGCGTGCCTCACCTGTGGCTGCGGTTCGACCCGCGGCTGCTGCTGATGCTGCGGCACACCTGGTTCCAGGTGGTCGTCGCCTCGCGGCTGACCGGCCCGCGGGCCCTGTCGCGGGGCCGGCAACGGCTGCCGCGCCACCTGCTGCAGGAGTACGGCAGCGACGCGCCCGTGATGACGGAGTCCGACGTCGAGGCCTACCTCGCGCCGTTGCGTCACCCCGCGGGCGCGCGCGCCGGGTCGGCGCTCTGCCGCGACTTCGTGCGGCGCGAGCTGTGGGCGGTCCTGCGCGGCGCCTACCGCGACCAGCACCTGACCACGCCGGCCGTCGCGCTGCTCGGCGAGAACGACATCCTCAGCGATCCCGCCCTGCTCGGCGGGTACGAGGAGCACGCCGACGACCTCGTCGTCGACGTGCTCCCCGGCGTCTCGCACTTCATGGTCGACGAGCGTCCGGACCTCGTCGTCGACCGCGCGCGCGAGCTGTTCGCCCGCGCGGCGTGACGGAGCTCAGACGTCGGCCGAGTGCGCGCCCGTCACCGGGGGCTCGGCCGACCACGGGAACGTGATCCACAGGTCGGTGTCGCGCCACGAGTAGTCGGGCCGGATGATCGTGCGGGGCTTGGTGTAGAGCACCACCGACCGGGCGTCGGCCCCCTGCTTCGCCAGCAGGTCCATGACGAGCGCGAGGGTGCGGCCGGAGTCGGCGACGTCGTCCACCACGAGCACCTTCGAGCCGGGCAGCTCGGACGTGTCCATGAGCGGCGGGAGCACGCGCGGGTCGTCCAGCGTCTTGCCGATGTCGGTGTAGAACTCGACGTTCATCGTGCCCACGCCCTTGGTGCCCAGGGCGTACGCCATCGCGCCGCCGGGCACGAGGCCGCCGCGCGCGACGGCGATCACGACGTCGGGCAGGAAGCCGCTGTCGACGACCTGCTGCGCGAGCTCGCGGATCGCGACGGGCAGCAGGGTCCAGGTGAGGACCTCGCGCTCGGGGACGGCGCCGGCGTCGGCGGGCACGGGCGGCTCGGCGGGGGTGGGCTCTGCGCTCATGGCACCCGAGACTACGCGCGACGGCGGGCCCCCGTGACCGGGGGCCCGCCCGCGGGGTGGGGCCT
>NZ_JBHXAW010000430.1:0-2293 GCF_042726645.1 Isoptericola sp. NPDC060257 | reverse complement strand
GCTGCTGCCGTCCGGCCCTTCGCGCGCGGCGCCGGAACCCGTGGGTCAACGGGTCCGACGCTGGGGACTCAGCGCTCGTCGCCCCAGGAGTTGTATCGGTTGTCGTACTCGTCGTCGTCGGAGAAGCGATCCTCCGTGGCGACATCCGTGCGACTGCCCTCGCCGCCCCTGAGCTCCTGCTCGAGCGCGTGGTAGTTCGTCTCGGGGCTGTAGTACTTCAGCTCGCGAGCGACCTTAGTCTGCTTTGCCTTCTGACGGCCGCGGCCCATGGCTGAGACCCCCTCAACGTAGGAGCGGGGCTTGCGCCGTCCGTGACGGCGGCCCCGTGCGTAAGTAGTCTGTTCAGACCCCAACGGTACATGCTCGCGCGCCATTCCCTCCACTCCGCGACACGTGCCGCGCGCATCGACGGACGTGGGAGCGGGTGATCCTCGTCGGATGGTGTCTCAGGTCACGAGACCGATCGGTGCGCGGAGCGGTCCGGAGGCGGCCGACGCCCGGCAGAACGGACGCACGAGCACGACTCGGTCCATGCCAGGACGATCCGGACGATTTCATCCGGCTCCCAAGTCGCCTCAATCCCGCTTTCTGCACACAATGGATGAGCGAGACCGTGTCCGCACACCGGGCGCCGCCCGGGCCGGTCCGTACCAGGAGGTGCAGGGGATGTCGCTCCACGGAGACTCCGAGGTTCTGCTGACGCCTGCCGAGGTGGCCAGCCTGTTCCGCGTCGACCCGAAGACCGTGACCCGCTGGGCGAAGGCGGGGAAGCTCTCGTCGATCCGCACGCTCGGTGGTCACCGCCGCTACAAGGAGTCGGAGGTGCGCGCGCTGCTCGGCGCCGCCTCCGAGGAGGCGACGCCGGACAAGTAGGGCGCCCCCAGGGGGCGCTGCGGCGCCGCCCGAGCGCGGGGGGCGCTCAGTGGCGCCGCGCGCGCACGACGACGATCACGACCACCGCCAGCCCTGCCGCCGCGGCGCCGATCAGCACCTGCGCGTTGCGCTTGCGGCGGGGGTCGGTGGCGGGGAGCCCGCCTCCCGTGACGAACGTGCCGGCGTCGCCGGCGGCCTGCTTGGTCGCCCGCGCGAGCTGGTTCGCCTGGTACTTCGGCGAGAGGCGCGTCGCGAGCTGGTCGAGGGTCGCGGCGAGGTCCGCGCGGGTGCGCGCCACCTCGTCCTCGAGCTCGCGGGCCGTCGGGGCCGGGGCCCTGTTCTCGGGCGTCGTAGGCTCGGTCACCGGCGCACCCCCTTCTTGATCGTCTCGACGTCCTCCTTGACCCGGTCGATCGTCTCGGGCCGCCGGGCCGCCTTCTTGAGCTGGCCCGCCGCGATCGCGGCGGCCAGGCCGGCGACGAGCAGCATGGCGACCCCGACGACGAGCGCGGAGAGCCACAGCGGCCAGACCGTTGCGAGGCCCGTGATCCCGGCCCAGATGAGGACGCCCACCGCGTAGAGCACGACGACGAGGGCCGCGGCGATGAGCCCGATCCCGATGCCGGAACGCTTCGCCTTCTCCGTCATCTCGGCCTTGGCGAGCGCGACCTCCGCGCGCACGAGCCGTGTCGTCTGTTCCGACAGCTGCTCCACGAGCCGCCCCATGGAGGGTGGCTGCTCGGCGGGCGGCGTGCGCCCGTCGTCCCAGTCCGTCATCGGCTGCTCCGATCCTGCGTGAGGTGATCGTCCGTGCGGTCCCACTCAACCCGTCCCTGCTGGTCCAGGCAATTCCTGGCGGAAAGACGACGAGACCCCCACGCCCTGGGCGTGGGGGTCTCGATGGTGGCTCCGACCGGCGTCGATCCGGTGACCTTTCGATTTTCAGTCGAACGCTCTACCAACTGAGCTACAGAGCCTGGACACGAACGCCCGGGCGCCGTTTCCGACGAACCGGGCGCATCATGCGCGACCCTGACGGGACTTGAACCCGCGACCTCCGCCGTGACAGGGCGGCGCGCTAACCAACTGCGCTACAGGGCCATGGTGGGGAGTGGACTCCCACCGAGGAAGCTCGTTTCGAGCCGAGAAGAAGCGTACCCCATGCTCGCCGGGATCTTGAAATCGGATCCTGACCAGCAAGAACGCTCCGTTCTGCGGGGCTGCCGATGCTGCCGGCGTCCCCGCGGAGTACCCCCAACGGGATTCGAACCCGTGCTACCGCCGTGAAAGGGCGGGGTCCTAGGCCGCTAGACGATGGGGGCTGGACCCGGCAAGCATACCCAGCCGGCAGGGACGGCCCTCGCCCGTCCGTGGGCGAGGATGGGGCCCGTGGTGGAGATGACGCGCGAGGAGTTCGAGG
>NZ_JBHXAW010000429.1:0-2303 GCF_042726645.1 Isoptericola sp. NPDC060257 | reverse complement strand
GCCCTCGTGCCGGGCGAGGAGCTCCTGGACGGCGGCCAGGTCGCCGTACGGGAACCGGACCGTGAGGTCGCTGATCGCCCGCGGGATCCCGGCGTCCATCGGCGTGGTCCCGATGAACCAGTCGTCGGTGGAGAAGAACGGGTGGTCGGCGCAGACGGCGACCAGGTCGCGGCCCGTGGCGGCGCGGGCCAGCCGGACCGCCGCGGTGGTGACGTCGGAGCCGTTCTTCGCGAACTTCACCATGTCGGCGCCCGGCACCTGCGCGCAGAACGCCTCGGCCGCCTCCAGCTCCCAGCGGCTGGGCCGGGAGAAGCTCACGCCGTCCGCGATCGCCGACGTCACGGCGTCCACCACGGGCCGGAAGCCGTGGCCGAGCGTGACGCTGCGCAGGCCCATCCCGTACTCGACGTACTCGTTGCCGTCCACGTCCCACACGTGCGCGCCGGCGCCCCGCGCCAGCACGGGGGCCATGCGCTCCGGGTACTGGTCCGCACCGCGCGCGTAGGTGTGCGCGCCGCCCGGCACGAGACGGTGCAGCCGGGCCTGCGCGGCCGTCGACCGGTCGAAGGACCGGGCGGGGTCCGCTGGCTGCGGCGGGTCGGGATGCGTCGCGTGCTGCGTCAGCTGCGTCATGGTGCCCCCGGGTGCGGTCGGGAGGTGGGTCGTGAAGTCTGGTGGGGTCGGCAGGGGGCCGGTCCCGCCGCCAGTCTGCGGCGCAGCACGGCACGGATGAAGGGCCCGCAGGGCTTTTCATCCGGCGCCCACGCCGACTTCACCCGACCGCTCCCGGACCCTCTCCGTACGGTGTGGAGCATGCAGGTGCTGCCCACGACCCTCGACGGCGTGCTGATCCTCGCCCCCACCCCGCACCGCGACGAGCGCGGGCTGTTCACGCGCACGTTCGACACCGCCACCGCGGCGCACGCGGGCCTCGACCCGGCGGCGTTCGTGCAGGACAGCCAGTCCCGTTCGCGACGTGGCGTCGTGCGGGGGCTGCACGGCCGGGTGGGGGGCGGCGAGGCCAAGCTGGTGCGGGTGGCGCACGGTGCCGTGCACGACGTCGTCGTCGACGCCCGCCCGGGCTCGCCGACGTTCGGGCGCTGGGAGGCGTTCCGGCTCGACGACGTCGACTTCCACGTCCTGTACGTGCCGCGCGGCTGCCTGCACGGCCACCAGACGCTCACCGACACCGCGGACGTCTGCTACCGCATCGACGCGGAGCACGACCCGTCCGAGGACGTCGCGGTGCACCACCTCGACCCCGACCTCGGGGTGCGGTGGCCGCTGCCCGTCTCGCTCGTCAGCGACCGCGACGCCGCCGCCGGGTCGTGGGCGGCGCTGGTCGAGACGCTCACCTCCGGCGGCCGCGGTCCCGGCTGAGCGGCTCGACCTCGACGGGCTCGGGCTCGGCGATCACCCAGCGACCCCCGAGCGCCTCCACCTCGGGGTGCGCGAACCGCACCTCGTCGAGGAGGTCGGGCACGAGCAGCAACACCCTGTCGGGGCGGATCTCGGCGAGGATGTCGGGCCCGAGCACGGGCACCCGCGGCCCGGGACCGCCCGGCATGGACCTGCCCCGCTTCGCGGGCGACGCGTCCACCACGGCGAGGACGTCGTCCGCGGTGACGCCGGCGAGCGCGAACAACGCGACCGCGCGCGACGCGGCGCCGTACGCGACCACCTTGCCCTCGCTCGCGTCGAGCCAGTCGCGGAGCGCCGCCGCCGACGCGGCCACCTGCCGTTGGAGCGCCGCCACGGCCGTCGGCTCCGTGATCCCCGCCGCGGCCTCGGCCGCCAGCTCGGTGGCGACCAGGTCGCCCGCGGCGCGGGCGTGCCGGCCGGCGGGTTCCGAGCCCTCCCGCGCGAGCGCCAGCAGCCGCGTCCCGCCGTACAGCGGGTAGCGCCACAGCCCGACCGGGACGAGGCCCGTGCTGCGCGCCATCTCCACGAGCACCGTGAGCGAGTAGTACGCGTAGTGCCCGTGCCGCAGCGCGTTCCAGGTGCCGTCGCGCAGGATCACGGACAGCGGGTGCACGTGCAGCGCGAGGACGCCGTCGGGGGCGAGGGAGTCGAGCCGCAGGTCCCAGGCCGCGCGCTGGTCGGCCTCGTGCATGATCCCGAGCGAGTCGACGACAAGGTCGGCGGCGAGCCCGGGCACCGTGCCGGGGCCGTCGAGCAGCACGGCGTCCGGCACGATCTCCTGCACCCGCGCCAGCCAGGAGCCCCCGTGCGGGGAGCGCATCTCCTCCACCCACGTGCCGGGGCCCAGCAGCCCGCCCCCGACGAGGTCGGCAACACCCGCC